>JAHJNP010000246.1 GCA_018820745.1 Gammaproteobacteria bacterium | reverse complement strand
GTGGAAACCACCGCCAAGGTGTCCGAACTGGCGCATGCCTGCGGCGTGTCCGTCGAAGGCGAGCTGGGCTGTCTCGGTTCCCTGGAATCCGGCATGGCCGGTGAGGAAGACGGCCACGGCGCCGAAGGCAAGCAACATCGACACCGACCTGCGGATGGCCTCCACCGGCGCTATCCGCAAGCACCTGGCGGAAAACAAGTCCAACTTCGACCCGCGCAAATTCCTCAAGGAAGCCACCAGGGGCATGAGCGACATTTGCCGGAATCGCTACGAAGCCTTCGGCGCAGCGGGCCAGGCGAGCAAAATCAGGAAGGTCTTCAGCCTGGAAGACATGCAGAAGCGCTACGACAAGGGCGAGTTGGATCCCAAGGTCAACTGATCGACGGGCTAAGGCTAAACGGGGACGCTGCGGCGTCCCCTTTTTAATGGTCATCATCTGTATGATGATGCTGGACGGATGCCAAACTGCACAATATAATTAATTAAAGATGTTCTTATCTTTTTCTTGGAGAAATGTCATGAAGACTTACGCCGTCTTGATCGCCTTGGTTCTTCCGCTGTTCACGGTGCCGGCACACGCCAGCCCGGAACTCGCCGCCAAGAGCAAGTGCATGATGTGCCACGATGTGGACAAGAAAAAGATGGGTCCCTCATTCAAGGAAATTTCGGCCAAGTACAAGGGCGATAAAACCGCCGCCGCCACGCTGAACGACAGCATCCTGAAAGGAGCGAAAGGCAAATGGGGCAAGATTCCGATGGCGCCCCAGAAGGTTGCGCCCGCAGATGCGCAGAAACTGTCGGAATGGATTCTCTCCCTCTAAGGGGATTATCGGCCGCGCCCCGTCGCGCGGCTAGCCGCTAGCCCAGCATCGCCTTGAGGGCCGCCAGGCGGTCGCTACCGTTGGCCTTGGCGGCCGCGTCGGTGGGTTTCTCGGGCTGGCGCACGTCGTCGCCGAGTTCGTCGATGAAGCGCGAGGGGTCGCAGGCGACCGATTCGCGCGCGCGCTTGCGGCGCGAGCAGTAGGACAGCGTGAGCGACCGTTTCGCACGGGTGACACCGACGTACATCAGGCGGCGCTCCTCTTCCAGGCGACCTTCGTCGACCGCGTCGCGGTGCGGCAGGATGTTCTCTTCCACGCCGACCAAAAACACATGGCCGAATTCGAGGCCCTTGGCGGCGTGCAGCGTGGACAGTCGCACCGCGTCGGGCTCGGCCTCCTCGCGGCCTTCCAGCAGCGTGATCAGCGCGATGGTCTGGGTCAACTGCAGCAAATTCTTGTCATCCTCCTCGCCCTTCTTGGCGATCCAGGCGGCAAATTCGAGCACGTTGTTCCACTTGTTCTGGGCCGCGCGCGCGTCGTCCTGGTCGAACACATAAATCTCGTAGTCGATCGATTTCAGCAGATCGTTCAGCACTTCGCCTGCCGGTTCGCGGGCGACCCGCGCCTCGAACCGGTTGATGAAGTTGCTGAACTCAAGCAGCGGCGCCAGCTGGCGCTCGCCGATCTGCGCGACTGCGGCGGCGGAAAACACCGCCTCGAACAGGCTCACATGCAGGGTGGCGGCGACCTGGCCGAGCTTTTCCAGGGTCGCCGCGCCGATGCCGCGCTTGGGCGTGGTGACCGCGCGGATGAAGGCCGGGTCGTCGTCGCTGTTGGCGATCAGGCGCAGGTAGGCGATCACATCCTTGATTTCGGCGCGGTCGAAAAACGACTGCCCGCCCGACAGCTGGTAGGGCACTTTCTCGTTGCGCAGCGCCTTTTCGAACACGCGCGCCTGATAGTTGCCGCGATACAGGATGGCGTAGTCGCGCCACTCGGTGCGGTGCTGGAATTTGTGCGACAAGAGGCGCATCACCACTGACTCGGCCTCGTGTTCGTCGTCGCGCGTCGGCATCACCTGGATGGCGTCGCCCAGGCCGAGGTCGCTCCACAGGCGTTTTTCGAACAGCTTGGGGTTGTTGGCGATCAGGCTGTTGGCGGCTTTCAGGATACGGATTGTCGAACGATAGTTCTGCTCCAGCTTGACCAGATGCAGATGCGGATAGTCCTCGCGCAGCTGCCGCAGGTTGTCGGCCGAGGCGCCGCGCCAGCCGTAGATC
>JAHJNP010000245.1 GCA_018820745.1 Gammaproteobacteria bacterium | reverse complement strand
TCCCCTGCTCGCGGCCGACTCCAAGGATGCACAGGCGCTTGCCTTGGCAGGCGAAGCCAGCCTGTTGCGGCGTGATCCCAACCGCGCAGTATCCTATCTTGCCAGCGCGGCAGCGCTCGACCCCGACAATGTGCCGCTGCAAACCCAGTTGAGTCTGGGGCATCTGGCAGTTGGCAACACCCAGCTCGGAATCAGCGGCCTGCATGCCGCCGCGGCCCGCGACGACGCCCAGGCCGACGCCGACATTCTGCTCGTGCGCGCCCACCTGTCCCGCAAGGCGTTCGACCAGGCGCTTGCGGCCATCGAGGCGTTTGAGAAAAAAAACCCGAACAGCCCGCTGCCGCATCAACTGCGCGGAATCGCCCGCCTTGGCCAAAGTAATCCAGGTGCCGCACGCCAAAGCTTCGAGCGCGCGCTCGCGCTCGACCCGCTCTACTTCCCGGCAGCCAACGCTCTCGCCGAGATCGACATGCAGGACAACAAGCCGGAGGCGGCACGACAGCGCTTCGAGCGCATCCTGGACAAGGACAAAACGCATCTGCAGGCGATGCTCGCAATGGCACAATGGGCCAAGTTCAGCCATCAGGAAAAAACCCATCTCGACTGGCTGAACAAGGCTGCACGCGCCCATCCCAAGGCTATCCAGCCGCGTATGGCACTGGTTAATGAACTGCTCGTCAAGGGCGATAAGCAAGCGGCGCTCGTGCTCGCCAATGATGCGGTCAACAGCCAGCCGGACGATCCGGTGGCGCTGAATCTGCTCGGCGGCGTGCAATTGGCGCTTGGGGACAACCCGGGTGCGCTCAGCACCTTCACCAAGCTCATCCGCGTGGCACCGCAATCGCCCGATGCCCACATGCGCCTGGCACTCGCCGAGATCGCCTCGAAACGCAAGGCCGACGCGCGCGCCACCCTGCAAACCGTTCTCACGCTCAAGCCCGACCACATGCAGGCACAGGATGCCATGCTGCGCCTTGCCGTCGAGGACAAGCGGCTGGAAGACGCCATGCGGATTGCGCATCAACTGCAAACCCAGCATCCAAACTCCCCTATGGGCCATGAACGCGAAGGCGATGTCCTTGTCCTGCAAAAACGCCCGGACAAGGCATTCAAGGCCTATGAACAGGCACTCGCCAAAGGCGCCGGCTCGGCCGGCTTCATCAAGGCCCACCGCGCACTTACGCTGGCCGGCAATCCGGCCGCCCAGCAAAAACTCGAAGACTGGCTCGCCCAGCACCCGAAGGACAACTCGGTACGGTTCTATGCCGCGCAACACTACACACAGGCTGGACGCCACCAGCAAGCCATCACCGCTTACCAGGCTCTCCTCAGTCAGGCCCCCAATTCCGCGCTCATGCTGAATAACCTGGCCGGCCTGTATCAACAGGTGGGAGACAAGCGCGCCCGGGCCACAGCGGAGCAGGCGCACAAACTCGAGCCAGCCAACCCGGTCGTGCTCGACACCCTCGGCTGGATACTGATCGAGCAGGGGCAAACCGGACGAGGGCTGGAATTCCTGCAACAGGCGCACGCCAAAGCCCCCAATGTCCCGGAAATCCGTTTCCACCTCGCCGCGGCATGGGCACGCCAAGGCGACAAGGCCCGGGCGCGATTGGCGCTCCAACAATTACTGGCGGACGCACCTGACTTTTCCCTGGCTGCCTCGGCACGCACTTTGCTCAACGAACTTTAGCGTTTGCGCCGACGGACAACACGTCTTTCCCATACTGTCGGATTTTTTTACACTCGACCAAAATCCCATCCCGGTCGCCTTGCAAAGAAATCAATAATTTACCTTTAAATCAACAAGATAACGAATATTGTCTCGCGCTGGCACAACGGTTGCTTTTAATTCAGCGCAACCGGAGCACTTGCGAACCACAGGCAACTCCCGGTTTGAGAGCTTCACGTATTCAACATTCTTAAGGAGTTAAATTATGAAAATGACCAAACTGGCTTCCAGCCTGTTCGTGGCAGGTTCGCTTGCCCTGGTTGCAGGCGGTGCGCACGCTTACTCTGTAGGCGGCGTCACTTGGGATCAGAACAGCGTTCTGGATTTCAGCGCTCAGTCCGCGCTGTGGGAGAGCATCGCCACGACTGCCGGCCAAACTTTTGGTGGCTATGGTCGCTACACCGTCCTTAACGGTGACTTCAGCTTCTGTGCCGGCTGCGAACTGACCTTTGTGTTCAGTAACTACACGCAGCAAACCAACCTTGCGGGCGTTGTAGGCGAGACCTTCAATGTCACCGGTGGCAGCGTCCAGGTTTATGTGGATAACGCCATGGACTTCAACCCGGCCAATCCGGCATCAGCAAGCAATGGCCTGTTGTGGCTTGATTTGGTTGGCGCGGACCCTCTCGGAACGGGCTTCACCCTGACCGGCAGCATTACCGCCGTCAGCGCTGGCGGCCTTGCCGGACAAGGCGCGGGCTATCTTGATGTCGTCGGCGGCCTCGCTGCAGCCTATTTTGACACCAACAGCCAGCCCTTTGATGGGGGCGCGGATTTCCTCTACACCTCCAGCTTCCAGCCGATTCTTCAAGGCGAGGTCGCTCCCGGCATAACCCACCTGGGCACGGCAGAGATCACCGGCCAGTCGGTTCCCGAACCCGCCACCCTCGCTCTCCTGGGCTTGGGCCTGGTCGGCCTCGGTCTGGCTCGCCGCAGCAAGAAAGCCGCCTGATTTCAGGGTTGGCAAGCACAAAAAACCGCGCAGCGATGCGCGGTTTTTTTATGCCCGTTTGCGGCGTCGGGCCGATGAATCAGGGCAGCGTCAGCTTCGGTCGAGCTTGAGTTGTGAAATCACGATGCGCTCGGCCAGTTTCTGCAGCGGATTGCGATAGCCGCCCGGGCGCCAGCAACGATAGAAACGCCCCAGATACGCGTCGAACTGCTCGGTGTGCGGCGCGGCCTTGACCCCGCCGCGCTGCAGCAGCAGTTTCATGGTGGCGGTGACCGCCATGCCTGCAGCGAATTGGCATGCCATCCCCAGCGACGGCACGCGGTGCTTCACGAAATCGACGATTTCCGGATAAGCCAGGTAATGCCGCTGCGGCAGGCGCGGCGACATGCCGACCATGAAACGCACGGCCATGGTGATATCGTCGCAGCAGGCGAAGCCGAAGTAATCGTCGAAGCTCATGCCGTCGGGCTTAAAGCAAATCAACGAGGCGCCTGCGCCGAGTGGGGCCGAGCAGACGACTGGGATGCCGCGCTCGCGTGCCGCGCGGTAGAGCGCAGGCCGCAGGCCGTTGGCGAAGAAGTCGATGGCGTCGATCAGCAGGTCGACGCCGTCCAGATAGTCGACCAGGTTGTTCTCGTCGAGGCCGTTTGGAAAAACGCGAACCTTGGTTTCCGGGTTGACGTCAAGCGCAAAGCTGCGCATGACCTCGACCTTGGGCTGGCCGATGGTGGACATCGCAGCGCCCGCCTGGCGGTTGAAGTTGGCGATTTCGAAGCTGTCGAAATCAGACAGGTTCAGGGCGCCGACGCCGAGCCGCGCCAGGCCCTGCACATGCACCCCGCCGACGCCGCCCATGCCGGCCACGGCGACGCGCGCGCCCCGCAGGCGCTGCTGTTCCTGCGGAGTCAGCCAGCCGAGGTTGCGGGAAAACGCTTCACCATAATCAAACATGAATCAGCCGCCGCTCCTCAAGCGTTCCATGATGCCCTTCTGGTCATTTGGATGGAAGAAATACGGGTAGATGCTGCGGTCGCCGGTGCCCGACCCCTTGCCGCCCACCGCCTCGATGCGCTCGCCGATGTGCGCCAGCTTGATATGCATGAGCACGACATTGGTATTGGACGCCGCATAGAAACGTTCGTCGCCGATCTGCCGGAAGTCGAGCATGCGCTGATAGAACGGCTTGTGACGGGGGGTGACCTCGATCACGGCGTCGGTGATGCCGTGAATCAGCCCGTACAGATAGGCAATGTTGATCATGCCGGCCAGCACCTGCTTGCTGCCGGCATTTTCGTCGATGGCCAGCTTGGTGATTTCGCCGACACTCAGCCCCTGGACGCGCAGGGCGTCGATTTCTCCCTTGTAGCGCTCGTCCGCACTCAAGCCCTCTGGCGAGTCGTACCCGATGTTCAGGCTGCCGACGATTTGCTCCGACAGATACGCCACCAGGGTGACCCGGTTGGGCTGCTTCTTGATTTCGCCCGCCTTATAGCCGCGCCAGGCATAGCGCTGCTGCACCAGCATGGTGGCGGCGCTGCGGGATGCGTCGGTATGCGCAAGGCGGATTTTGAATTGCTGCTCGCCCATGCTTTCCTCATTCGCGCCCGGAGCGTCGCGCATGACGGGGCAAAGATCCCGTAGCTGATAAGGGCTCGGGATATTGACAATGGTCTTGTCGAAATCGTCAGCGGGCAACGGCTGGCGGTTTGCAAACAGATTCTTGAGGATGCTTGCCATACCTATTCTCCTGGCCTTCGCGGGCACTCCGGATGCGAAGAGATGAGCTTATTTTATCGACACCGGGCGCGAAAAGTTAAGGCGTGCCGGCCTTGAGCCAGCGCGCCGCATCGCGCGCAAAGTACGTCAGCACGCCGTCCGCCCCCGCTCGCTTGAACCCCAGCAGGGCTTCCAGCACGCACGCTTGTTCGTCCAACCAGCCATTTTGCGCCGCCGCTTTCAGCATGGCGTACTCGCCGCTAACCTGATAGGCGTAGGTCGGCGCGCCATACGCGTCCTTGATGCGGCGGATCACATCGAGATACGGCATGCCCGGCTTGACCATCACCATGTCGGCGCCTTCCTGCAGGTCCATCCCGACTTCCCACAAGGCCTCGTCGCTGTTGGCCGGGTCCATCTGGTACGTAAATTTGTTGCCCTTGCCGAGGTTGGCAGCAGATCCAACGGCATCGCGGAACGGGCCGTAAAAGCTGGACGCGTACTTAGCAGCATAGGCCAGAATCCGCGTATGGATCAGGCCGCTGCCCTCGAGCGCGGCGCGCAGGGCAGCGACGCGGCCGTCCATCATGTCGGACGGCGCGACGACGTCGGCGCCGGCCTGAGCGTGCACCACCGCCTGCCGCGCCAGCACCGCTACCGTCTCGTCGTTCAGTACATAGCCGCTGTCGTCGATCAGACCGTCCTGACCATGGCTGGTGTAGGGGTCGAGCGCGATGTCGGTGATGATGCCGAGTTCGGGGAAGCGGCTTTTCAGCGCGGCCACGGTACGCGGCACCAAGCCTTCGGGGTTGAGCGCCTCTTCCGCGCCCAGGGTCTTCAAGCCAGCATCGATCACCGGAAACAGCGCCAGCGCGGGAATGCCCATCTGCGCGCATTCCTCGGCCACTGGCAGCAACAGGTCGATCGACAGCCGCTCGACCCCGGGCATCGACACCACCGACTCGCGCCGGCTCCGGCCATCCAGAACAAACACCGGGTAAATCAGGTCGCTGGACGTAAGTGTGTGCTCACGCATCAGGCGGCGGGAGAAATCGTCGCGCCGCATGCGGCGCATACGAGATGCGGGGAAAGCGGAAAACGGCAAATTCACATTAATCTCCCAAGCATCCTGAAAGCTTTCACGGGCTTTAGCCCGTAGAAAGTCGGAGTCCCCTTGTGAGGCATGCGACGTGCGGGGAAAGGGCCAAGTGGCAGGTTCACAAACATCTCCAAAGAATATGCACGGTGTTCTGGAACTTTATTCAAGCGGGTCTACTCTACAAAAGCAGACGATCTTGCATCGTCTCCCGCTTCTCCTCCCTGAGCGGGATGCCT
>JAHJNP010000244.1 GCA_018820745.1 Gammaproteobacteria bacterium | reverse complement strand
TCCCTTTTTCGTTCGTGCTTATCGTTATCAGCTCGCTTCCGGCCGAGATCGCTGGGTATGCCCTGGGAGCGGTGCGATATCCGTTTCGGTCATTCTTCCTGGCGTTGGCACTGTTGGAAATTCCGTTTGCTTTTCTCCTCGTATTTATCGGCGAGTCGTTCTTTCTTGAAAATATCGGCCTGGTCGTCGGCCTGATGGTTCTCCTGCTTGGCATCTTTGTATGGGAAGTTAAAAACGCCCGGCGCATGAGACATCCTTCATGAAAAGATTTCCCCGCAGAGGGGGGATAAATAGTGGTCAGACACGATATTCCAAGGCTCGCCGGGCTTCACAAGAACTGTTGAAGAAACGCCCCGATTTCCCGCGGATAGATATCGCGGCTGACCCATAACGCATCGTTGTGCCCGCCGCGCAGTTCGACCAGGCGCTTCGGCTCGCGCGCGGCCTCGAGCAAGGCCTGTCCGTGGCTGAAGGGAATGATCTCGTCTTCGGGGCTGTGCAGGATCAGCAGCGGGCAGTTCACGTTGCCGAGCGCCGCCCGGGTATCGTAGCGATAGCGCGCCAGCCGGGATGCCGGAAACATCGGGTACAAGGCCTGGGCCATCTCGGGCACCGAGGTGAAGCTGGCATAGATGACCAGCCCGGCCGGCGCTTGACGGGCGGCGAGCCAGGCCGCGATCGAGCCGCCGAGGGACTCGCCGAAGAGGACGATCTGTTCCGGCGCAAGATGTTTTTCCTGCGTCAGCCAGTTCCACGCCGCCAGCGCGTCCTGATAGGTGCCCTGCTCGCTCGGCTTGCCGCTGCTGGCGCCATAGCCGCGGTAGTCGATGATGAAAACGTTCAGCCCCAGCCGGTGGAACACCCCGATCTGATCGAGGCGGTGTCCGATGTTGCCGGCGTTGCCGTGCAGGTAAAGCAGCGTGCCGCGCGCTGCGGGCGCCGCGACGAACCAGCCGGCAAGCGTTTCGCCGTCCGCGGTGCGCAGTGTGACCGCTTCGAACGCCAGCCCGATGTTGGCCGGGGTGGCATCGACCTGCCGCGACGGCAGGTCTGGAAAATAGACGTAGCGTGCCTGGAACACGTAGAGATAGAGCCCCAGCCCCAGATACACGGCCGCGCCCAAGCCCAGCACTGCTGCCCACCGCATGGTTCACCCTCCGTGTCCGTGTCATTCCACTATGGATGAGCGGGACAAATAAAGTCAGAGACGATTATTTTTGTCAGCAAAACCAACCGCCCGCAAATGCTACGTGGATCTCACGAATGCGAGCACCTGTCGGCGACGCCGTATCCTTTGGCTATAAAGAAACGACCTGGCCATTTCACAACTCCCCACCCCCATGCCCAAATACGTGAAGCTCATCCTGGCATGCATGCTCTGCCTTGCCGTGATCACGGGGCTGGTGCTGCTTGTCCGGCACCTGTTCTAGGCTAGGCTGAAGACTCCAACAGTTGTCGGAACAGGAGAAGCAAGATGAAACAGAACATGGGTGGGGTGGACAAAGTCATTCGCCTGGTCGTGGTCGCGATCATCGCGGCCCTGTATTTCGCCGGCCAGATCACCGGGACGGCCGCGATCATTCTGGGCATCGTCGCGGTGGCATTCCTGGTGACCAGCCTCATCGGCTGGTGTCCGACCTACGTGCCGTTCGGCATTTCCACGAAGAAGGCGGATAAAACGGTGCGCTAGACACGCCAATGGCCCCGCGGGCCGGGCACGACTGTTTTTGCGCTATCGTGCCGGCCCTGTTTCCGGGTGCGGCCTCGGCCGTCTGGAACAAATGGGCGGCGAAGGTATCGATCTCGCCTAAAGTCGGGGATGAACGCTCCGGGCCCGGGACTCTGGGCCTTGGCGGCGGACATGCCTAGTTGCCCTGTTTCCCCGGAGAATAGAGCACCCCCTGGCTCAAACTGGCCACGTAGTAGGCAAGGTCGCGCGCTTTCTGGCTGTCCGTCTTCAACGGCTCGCCGTTGAGGAACATGACGATGCAGTTGTTGTTCATGTCGGCAAGGGTTATCACGGCATCGTTGCCGATCTTGAATTTGGGAAAGGCCGCCGCGACGCCCTGAAGGCTCGGAATCGGCGTTTGCATCTTGCCCATGGGTACGCTGCCCTCCTTGGTTTTGCCGCCAGGATGGCAGGTTGCGCAGGAGAAGCCGTTGGTGCCGAGCCTGGGGTCCTTGAAGGCCACTTCGCCGCGCTCCATGGATGCCTTCTGCTTCTGTTTCACATAGGCATTTTGCTTGTCCGCCGGCATGGCCATGAACTTCTCCATGGCCTTCATCGCCGAATCCTGCATTGTCTTGACCGCGGCGGGCGGCTTCCCGGCCGTTCCCTGCGCGGCAGCCGAACCGGCGTGCCCGAGGAGAGCAGCAGCAAGGGCCGCGACAACGGGAAACAGCAGCTGAACGGATCGGGTTTTCCTGGGATAGCTCATGGTGAAACCTCCTGTTTGAAGTTTGACTGAAACCCGCAACCCTCAAGAAGCGCCATCTGCAAATATTTGCAGGCAATCGATCTCGCAGGGGCGCCGTGCGCACTTTGAGCGTGTCCAGGCGGTGCTGCTTCGGCGCGATTTCGGCGCAGCGCCGATCGCTTTGCCTGCTCCACCATGGCGCGTGCTGCAGCCCCTGCGCGCCACCGGGGCTTCTTGACTATAGACAAGTCCCGGGCGCCCGGAACCGGTGCCTCTTGCCGTGATTTTCACATTACGTGGACGGGGGACCGGTGGACGCTGGCGGACAGCCGCACCCGCATCCCATCGTGAATCAGCCGGTTTTTTGCTGCGCCGTCATGAATCAAGCGGTATGGGCCAGGCCGGGTCAGCCGAACGGGTACGGCGGCTGCCAGATGCCGTCCCAGGCGGATTGCGCCGAGAGGCGCAGGCGCTCGGACAGCGGCGGCTTGCGCTGGAAACTGACGTGCAGGACCCGGCCCCGCTGGCAGGCGCTGCGGATGATTTCGTCGCTGGTCGCGAGTTCGTCCACCAGGCCCAATTCCTGCGCTTTGCTGCCGAGCCAGGCCTCGCCGGTGGCGACCTTTTCCATGTCGATCTGCGCGCGGCGGCCTTGCACGAACCCGCGGAACTGCGCGTGGATGTCCTCCAGTTCCTCGCGCAGCTTGGTGCGGCCGGCTTCGGTGTTTTCGCCGAACAGGCTCACGGTGCGTTTGAATTCGCCGGCGGTGAACTGTTCCCAGTCGATATTCCGGGCCTGCAGCCAGCGGTGAAAGTTGGGAATTTGCGCGATCACGCCGATGGAGCCGATCAGCGCGAAAGGCGAGGCGACGATCCTGTCGGCGGCGGCGGCCATGAGATAGCCGCCGCTGGCGGCTACCGTGTCCACCATCACGGTCAGCGGCATCCGGGCGTCGCGCAGCCGCAGCAGCTGGGCGGCGCCGAGCCCGTAGCGGTTGACCAGGCCGCCGCCGCTTTCGAGCCGCAGCAACACCGCGTCGCCCGCCCTCGCCACCTGCAGGATGGCGCTGATTTCCTCGCGCAGCGCCGTCAAGGCGGAAGCGCGGATATCGCCCTTGAAGTCCAGCAGGTAGCTGCAGGGTTCGGCTTCCGCCCTTTTCTGTTGCGCCTTGCGTTCGAGCTTGCGCTGCTTGTGCAGCAGCTTGCGGGCTTTCCCGGGAAGCTGCACGGCCTGGATGCTGTTCCCGGCCGCCTCGAACTGGCGGTTGACGTCGGTCACCTGGATCTGGCCGGCGTCCTTGTCCTTGCGGCGCGACAGGGCGACGAGGCCGGCGGCCAGGCCGATGACGGCCAGCACGAGGGTGGCGGTTTCGGCCAGGAACAGGGCGTATTGCGAGACAAAGCCGTTCATCGGGTATGGCCCGACGCGCGCTTGGGCGCCTGGTTCGGCAGGCCGGGGGCGCCGGGCTCGCTGCAAAGTTGCTGTTTCAGCCAGCCGGCACGATTCGAAGTGAGGGAATCCGCGCCAAGTTGCAGATACCGTTTCGCCGTGGGCACATCGTCCACCGTCCAGAGGTGGACCTCCTTGCGGGCCGCCCGCAGCGTCCGCATGAACGGCGGGTCGACGGCCGGGTGCGCGCGGCAGCCGACGCCGTCGGCGCCGGATTTCTCGAGCGTTTGCAGAATCTCCGTCGCGGTCGGTCGCACGCCGGTTTCCGGGCCGGCCTTGAACTCCGTCAGCCAAAGCGCCTTGAGCTGGGGCAGCAGCCGCTTCGCTTCGCCGATGACCCTGGCATCGAAGGACATGACGATGGCCTGCCCCGGCTGCATCCCGGCCCCGGCAAGCGCCGCTATCAGGGCGGGCAGGATCTCCGGGCCGCATTTGATCTCGATGAACACCCGCTTCCCTGCAGGCACGGTGGCGAGGACCTCGCCAAGGGTGGGGATGCGGGCGCCGCGCCATGGCTCGCCTTTCCAGCAACCGACATCGAGCTGGCGCAGCTCGGCGAGCGTCGCGTCGGCAACCTTCCCGGCCCGGCCTGCAGTCCGCCGGGTGTCGGCGTCATGGATGCAGACGATTTCCCCATCCCGGGTCAGATGAAAATCCCCCTCGATGCCGTCGACCCCCTGCTGCCAGGCCAGCCTGAATGCGGCCAGGGTGTTCTCCGGCGCATCGTCGGCGGCGCCGCGGTGGGCGATCACGGCAGGCATGGCGCGGGCGGTGCCCACGCAGGGAATATGTTCGGTACCAGCGATGTAGCGGCTCACGCGACGCGCACCCCTTTGTTTCCAGCGATGTCGAATGTCCAGGTAGCGTGCACCGTCAAGCGCACTTACCTGGCGACCTGTTGACTTCAATCTTAGGCGGCATTTTCAGTAAGGCCGAGCGTTCGTCGCAATGGTCGGCTGGCGTGGGCAGCAATGTGCTCGCCCAGGCACTATGATGAATTTTTCAGCCGTTTTTTTGGAGGGGACAGCATGAGACATTCTTCCTGCAGCGGGCACGCGCGCCGCGCCCCGGTTTGGCGGCTGAATCATGGCAGACGCTAGCGAAGCCGACCTGGCACGGGCCAACGCTTCCGTGGGCGCCCTCCTCGAAGGCATGCGGCTTTCCGCCCACCTCTATGCCGTCGAACCCCGGGAGGGGCGATGGGCGGTGATTGTGGAATGCGCCACCGGGTCGGGCTGGCAGCGCGTGGAGCTGCGGGCAGGCCCTGAACTGCTGGCCGCGATCAACGGCGATGCGGCGGCCCACGCGACCCTGCAGGCCCAATGGCGGGCGCATCTGGACGACTGCAAGTACGACTGACGCACACGATGCGCTTGCCCGGGCTCCGATCGGCCGTGGCGAGGTCATGCACGTCGGTCGATGGCGCGGGTGCCTACGGTTTGCGCGGCGGTTTGCCGAAGCGGACGATCTTGTCCAGCTGGAAGCGCGTTTGCTTGCCGGCCCGCTCGGACTTTTTGGCCAGCGCCTTTTGCACCAGCTCGCCAAATGCGACCAGGTCCTGCCGCGGGTAGTCGTCCTGCACGCCGCCGTCCTGGAAGAACTCGGCAATCCAGCGGGCATCCAGTTCGTCTTTTCCGGTCTCCTGCAAATATTCGTTTGCAGCCATCTCGACGTATTCGCTCAGTTTGGGCATCGCGGCTCCCGACGGCTCCCGCATCTGGCCACCTGGCCGCTGAAGCCGGCCGCAATGCCGGCCTGGATGCCGTAGCGGGCGCCGCCCGCCAGCGCCAGCGGGCCGATAAGGGCAAGGATCGGGTGTGTGTTCATGGCAGCCTCCAGATAAAATGACCCCGTCTGCCGGCAGGCGTTCCCGCCGGCGGGCGCTGAAAAACAAGCAGGCCGGACGCGACGCCAGCCCGGGTTAGTGATACGTTCAGATAGCCCGCTGGGTTTCCGTCTTTATCAAATATTAAGGTCAAGCCGCATGAACATTTCAAACTACGCAGACCTGCTGACCGCCGCCAGGCAGCAAGCCGAACCACAACGGCTGCTTTTCGTTTTCACGCAGCCCGAACTGCCCGAAGGCTATACCGCAGCGCAGAACCAGGGTTTTCAGGACGGAACGGGGGGCGTGCTGACCCCGCGGATGTGTACCGACAAGGCGCTGGATGAGCTGGGGGATTTTGCCGACCTGGTCGAGGAATCGCGCCACATGGGGCACGACTGGAAAATCGTGTTTGTCGCCTGCCTGGCCGGACGCGCGGGCGTGATGCCGAGCGCCGACGAGGCGCAGGAACACCTGAAAACGATGGTCAACTCGATCCAGAACGGCGCGATCTCCAAATATCTGGCCTACGACCGCGACGGCGATCTGGTTCAGTTTTCCTGAGAAGGCGTCGAGGGGGATAGCGCCGCTTTTTTGGGTTCACGCTGCCCTGCGACGCTCCCCGAATGCCTGAGGCATGCCTGGTGCAAGTGCCGTAATATTCAGGCCGTTGTCTTTGTTTTTCCCTCTGCTACGCCACCCATGCAAACTGTAAAAAACGGATCCGTCTTTGCCGGCTTCAAGCGCGTGCTCCACAAGGGCGCGCTGATCTTCGCGCTCATCATCATGGTGCTGATCTCGATGACGCTCTATCAGTACCAGCGCTCGGAAGAGGCCGTGCGCTCGGTGGCGCACACGCGGCAGGTCATTGCGTACATCGACGCGCTGCGCACCTATCTGCTCAACCTGGACACCGCGGCCCGCCAATACGCCGAGTCGCACGATCCCGCCGATCTCGACCCCAGCCTGATCTGCCGCCAATCGCGGTGCCCCAGTGCCGAGCGGCTGATCGCCCTGATCGGTGCCGACGGCGCACGGGCGGCCCGGCTGGCGCCGCTGCCGTCGCTGCAATCGGCACTGGAGACCGGGTTTGGCGCGCTCCAGCAAAGCGCAGCGGCGGACGGCGATGCCACACCGCCCGAACGGGAGCTTGGGGGATTCGACCGCTCCGCCATCGAGCAGATCCACCGCATCCTGCTCGAGACCGGGCGGGAAGAGATGCGCCAGCTGGAAACGCGCGAAACGGCGCGAATCCACGACCAGAACTGGGCGTCGGCGCTGCTGGGAATGGCCGGGCTGTGGACGGGCCTGGCCCTGCTCGGGCTGTACCGGGAAACCGGCCGCCTGATCAAAGCAGGCATCGATGCCGAGCAGACGATCCGGCAACTCAGCCTTCGCGATCCGCTGACGGGCCTGGCCAATCGGCGCTTCCTGAACGAAAACGCAAAGCACCTGATCGCCGGCGCGAAACGCTCGCATACGCAGATGGCGGTCCTGGCCGTCGACCTGGATGACTTCAAGGCGGTGAACGACCGGCATGGGCATGCAGCCGGCGACGCGGTTCTGGTGGCGGCGGCGGAACGGATGAAGCAGCTGCTCCGCGAATCGGATGTGATCGCCCGATTCGGCGGCGACGAGTTTGTCATCGTGCTGGGGCAGGTCGACGATGCGGCGGCGGCGCGCGAGGTCGCCGGCCGCGTGGTGGAGAGCCTGTGCCAGCCCATCCCGCTTGCCGGCGGGGGAAGCGCGCAGATCGGGGCGTCGGTGGGGATCGCCATGTGCTGCGCGAACGGGGAAACGCTGGATGCTTTGCTGAAGAAAGCGGACGCGGCGCTTTACGCGGCGAAACGTGACGGCAAGCACACCTTCCGCGAGGCGGGCGCTTCAGACGCGTAAGCGGATGCGATGGGACGCCGAAACCACTACCACGTCTATGTGATCGAACTGTCGCAAGACGTTCTGTACGAAGGCCGGTTCCGGAAAGCCAACCCCGGCTACATCACGGGCAAGCCGTGCCTGTACGTCGGCATGACAGGGCTGGATCCCGACGTGCGCTTCGACAAACACAAGGCCGGCATCCAGTCGAACCGCTTCGTCAAGCAATTCGGCCTGCGCTTGTTGCCCGAACTGTATGAACTGTATAACCCGATGTCCTACGACGCCGCGCGCGATCTGGAGGTGGAACTGGCGATCGATTTCCGTGAAGCCGGGTACGGGGTGTGGCAGGCGTGAGCTGACGCGGCGCCTTCTCGCCCGCCCCACCCGCGATCAGCGCGTTATGCGGTCATCCAGTTTTTTTCGCCTGGATTTTTTTCGCCTGGATTTTTTTCGCCGGGATTTTTTTCACCCGGGCCCGCGATGACGTCATCGGATTCCGCCGTTCGGTGAAAGCGCTGCAGGGCGTCGAGCACGCCGGCCGCGCCCGGATGCGGGCTGCGGTAGACGTTTGCGTGCTGCTGGATGGCCGCGTCGAGCGCAGCCTCGCGGTTGCCCACGGCGACGCCGGCCAGCCCGGTGTCGAACATGGACAGGTCGTTGAGGGTGTCGCCGGCCACCAGGGTGCGGTGCGTGGGCAGGTTCAGCGCCTGCAGGGTGCGCAGCAGGGTGGGGCCTTTTTGCACGCCGCGCGGCAGCACGTCGAAATACAGGTTGTCCGAGATCAGGACATCGAAGTTCAGCTGCTGCACGTCGCGCTGGGCCGCCCGCGCATGGGCGGGATCCTTGTAGAAATAGGAGCGGCGCCGGCCGCTGACGCCCGGCTGCTCGCTCAGCCCCGGGTGCCGCAGCATGGCCTGGTCGATGCGCGCATGGGCGTCGGCCGGCCAGCATTGGTCCAGCCACTGCTCCAGGTGCGGCAGGGACGCATAGCCGGGGCCGCAGCCGACGCTGGTCCCGACGTCGCCGACCATGTGGTCGGGCTGCACCGGCAGCTCGCTGGCCAGCCCGCGCATGAAGCCCTGTCCGCGCCCGCTGACGAAGATCAGCACGATCTCGTCGCGGCGGCGCGCGATCCAGTCGTACAGTGCGGCGCGCTCGTCGGCGCTGCCGCCGAGAAAGGTGCCGTCGAGATCGGTGGCGAGGATGGTCTGCGGCAGGCGGCCGCCCGCCTTATGCATGGCCCACGCCCCAGGCTTGCGCCGCCGGTCGCATGTCGCTGTCGCGTCCGGGGCGGACCCGGACGGGAACGGGGCGCGGCATCCGTATCGCGGGCGGCAACGTGGCCGGCGCGCTTTCGTGCAGCAGGCGATGCAGGGCCCGTTCGGCCGGCCGGCGCTGCTGCAGCACGTCGCGCACCGCGGCGGCCACGTTCAGCCGCAGGCCGTACTTGCGTTCCAGAATCTGCACCGACATCACGCTGAGGGCGCCTTCGGCCAGTTCCCCGGCCACGGCCGCGGTCTCGCCCCCCGGCCGCCCGAGCTGCATCCCCAGGCGGGTGTTGCGCGACTGCTCGGACGCGGCGGTGAGGAACAGGTCGCCGACGCCGCTGCTGCCCAGCAGGGTTTCGACGCGGCCGCCCATCGCCTGGCTGAGGCGGCGCATGTCGTCGAGGCCGCGTGTGATGATGCCGGCACGTGCGTTTTCGCCCATGCCCTGCGCCGTTGCCATGCCGCAGGCGATGGCGATCATGTTCTTCAGCGCGCCGCCCACCTGCGCGCCCACGGCGTCCGGGGTCAGTTCCAGCGTGACGCTGGCGAGTGCAAGCTGCTGCATCAGGCCGCCGGCGATGCGGCTCGCTGTCCGGTGCTGGGGATGGCTGCGCGCCAGCGCCGGCATGGCCAGGGTCAGCAGGGTGGACTTGCCGCACGCCACTTCGTCGGCAAAGCTCGGCCCGCCGATCGAACCGGTCAGCATGGCTTTGCCCAGTTCCTCGTCCAGCACTTGGGTCATCAGCGCCCCGCTGCCCTGCTCGATGCCCTTGCTGGCCGTCAGCACCACCGTGCCCGGGGCCATCAGCAGCGCCGCCTGACGCGCGATGTCCCGCGTGGCCGCCGCGGGCACGGCGAGGATGACCAGTTGCGCGCCATGCAAGGCATGCGCCATGTCGGCGGTGGCGCCGAGGCCGGACGGCAGGTCGACCCCCGCCAGGCATTGCGGATGATGGTTTCGATCGTGAATCGCCTCCGCGACCTCGGGGCGCCGTGCCCACAGCCAGGTCGGCACGCCGCCGCGCTGCAGGGCGCTGGCCAGCGCGGTACCCCAGGCACCGGCGCCCAGCACTGCGGCACAGCCAAGTGGCGGATACCTGTGCGGCGCAGGGGAAAGCGGATTCAAATCGAAACCTTCAGTCAGATCGAGCATGTAATCTCCAAAGTCGGGGCGGCGATGAACGCGCGCCCGTTGGAAGAACGGCCAAGGGGGTGGCTGGCATGAGCCCTCTCGTGCAGCGCATCGACGGAGATCCCCCTGGCGAGAGGGTGAAACCTTCTTCAGGAAGGTCTCACCACTGGGTGTGGCGGATGGAAAACATCACAGGCGCAGAAGGCGATGCGGACATCGCGGGTTTAATCATCATTAGCGTTTGCCTGTGACACTGGAAAACCAGCACACAACGATTGCGCAATATTGTTTTGCGCAAAAGCATTCTAGCGCGAATCGCCTTGGCTGTAAATCCTGGCCTGATCCACAACGGCGGGGGAAAGCGCTTGCGGCTTGGCTTGCAGTGGGTTTGGCTGGCGGAGGCATGCCGCCGCCGATGAGAGTCTTTTAACGCGCCCGCGCCCTGGCGAGCTTGGCCTTCAGCTCCGGCATGATGGCGGCGGCGGCTTTCTCGCCCTCCAGGATCGCCAGGTGCCGGCCTTCGAAATCGGTGCTGCTCACCGCCGCCGTCTTCGGGCGGACGACGACGTCGGCATCCTTCAACTCGTGGCTGCTGATGGCATGGCCCATGATGGCGAAGGTCTGCAGCAGCACGTCCAGGGTGCCGGTGAGCTTGTCGCGGCGGCTCACGTTGGAGATGTCCACGGCGATGACGAAGTCCGCGCCCATGGCGCGCGCGGACTGGGCGGGAACCGGCGAAGTGAGGCCGCCGTCCACATAATCCCGGCCGCCGATCTCGACCGGCTGGAACATGCCCGGCACGGCACTGGAGGCGCGGACCGCCATGCCCGCGTTGCCGTAGCGGAAGAGCGCTCTCTCGCCGCTTTGCAGATCGGTGGCGACCACGCCCAGAGGTTTGGGCAACTTCTGGATGGGCAGGTTTTTCACGTTCTGGTTGATGAAGTCCTGCAGGGCCGCACCCTTCAACACCCCCCGGTTGGGCAGGGTCCAGTCCGCCAGCATGTCCTCTTTCATCTGCAGGGCCAGACTCTGCAGTTCGAAGCCGCTCATGCCGGAGGCGTAGAGCGCCCCGACGACGGACCCCGCACTGGTGCCCACCACGATGTCCGGCACGATGCCCTGGGCCTCCAGCGCCTTGATCACGCCGATGTGGGCGAAGCCCCGCGCCGCGCCGCCGCCCAGCGCCAGTGCGATCTTGAGCGGCGGCTTGGGTGTCACGGTCGGGGTGGGCGGCGCCGGTACCGGGGGCGGTGCCGCACAGGCGGAAAGCAGGGCAGCGATGAGAAGCAGGCTCAGACGACACATGGAGA
This sequence comes from Gammaproteobacteria bacterium, assembly GCA_018820745.1. GTDB lineage: Bacteria > Pseudomonadota > Gammaproteobacteria > Burkholderiales > Thiobacillaceae > Thiobacillus. The sequence continues at coordinate 1,713 of JAHJNP010000244.1, read as the reverse complement.
AATCGGTCTCGGGTTGGATGCTGGGTCATGGACAGGCGAATGAAGCGGCAGGTTCATTCCGCCTGGCCGGCGCGCCAGGCATTCTGCCGGCGGATTCAAGCCCATATTACCTGCCCAAGCCGGCTTGTTTATTTGGTCAGCGCCATGAACAGCTGCGGCAGCCGCTCCGGCAGCCGTTCGATGTGATCGATGACGGTGTAGTGGCGGCCGAAGATGTCGCCGACGTATTCGTCGGCCTTGGGGTCGAGGCTGATGCAGTAGGGGAAGATGCCCTGCTGGTCGAGTTCCTTGACGGCCTGGCGGGCGTCCTCGATCAGCAGGCGTTCGTCGTGGGCGTCGACGTCGGACGGCATGCCGTCGGTGAGAATGAGCATGAGCTTCTTGTCGGCGGTGCGCGCGCCGAGGTAATGCGCGGCGTGGCGCATCGCGGCGCCCATGCGGGTGGAGTAGCCCGCCGCCATCGCGGCCAGCCGCGCCTTGGCATCGTCACCCCAGTGTTCGCCGTAGCCCTTGATGTGCAGGTAGCGCACGTCGTGGCGGGTGTTGGAGTGGAAGCCGGCGATGGCGAACGGGTCGCCGAGTTTGTCGATGGCCCAGGCCAGCAGCGAGACCGCTTCCTGGCTGAGTTCGAGGATGGTCTGCCCGGAGCCGGCGGCTTTTTCGTTGAGCGACTGCGACAGGTCCAGCAACAGCATCACCGAGATGTCGCGGCCGGCGGTGGTGTGGCTCATGTTGATGCGCGGGTCGGGGGTGGCGCCGCCCTTGAAGTCGATCAGCGAGCGGATGGCGACATCGAGGTCGAGTTCGCTGCCCTCTTCCTGGTAGCGGATGCGCACCTTGTCCTGCGGCTTCAGCAGGTCGAGCATCCGCTTCAGCCGCTTGGCCAGCGCGTCGTGCTTGGCGAGCAGGCGGTCGATGTCGGCCGCGTTGCCCTGGGGATGCAGCGCCTCGTAGACGCTGACCCAGTCCGGACGGTAGGTCTGGCTGCGGTAATCCCACTCGGGGTAATGGCGCGGCGGCAGGCCCCGGATTTCCTGGTCCGGCTCGGCTTTGCGTTCCTCGTCGAAGGATTCCTCCTCGTCGCCCGCCTCGATGAATTTCCACAACTGGCGGTTGTCGTCGCGGTAGTCGACCACGGTGTCGTCGAAATGGACCCGGGCGAACTGGTCGCTCTGGAGCCGGGTCTTGGCGACGTAGGAGAGCGCCAGGGCGGCGATTTCCCTGGTGCTGGATTCGCGCCGCTCTGATTCACTTGGCGCCATGATCGCGCGAAAGCGGCCGGCGAAGTCGTTCAGGGCCGCATCGGCGTAGCCGTGGTCGGGATCGAGCAGCGCGCGCGACAGCATCGCCATGCGGTGGCGCAGGCAGGAGGTGGTTTCCGGATCGCAGGCGTTCTCCGCAGGCTTCGGGTGCAGCGCGAGGAACAGGCGGCGCAGGCCGGGATATTCGCGGATCAGCAGCGTGTCGATGCGGCAGTCCTCGAAGAACTCCACCGCCATGCGCTGGAACGGGCTCCAGTTGTCGGCGATCTGCGCTTCCGACCAGCGGCGGTGGCCGACGATGTGGGCAAGCACGGCGCGGTAGCGGTCGATGCCGGATATTTCACCGGCGTCGTCGTACACGTCCGGCAGGCGGATGCCGAGCTTGTCGTAGTAGGGTATCGGCTTGCGCAGTTCGTCGAACGCGGTGGAGTACGGCACCAGCTGGTCGCTG
>JAHJNP010000243.1 GCA_018820745.1 Gammaproteobacteria bacterium | reverse complement strand
GATGGCGCTGGCGGGCCAGCCCCGGCTGCTGATCGCCGACGAGCCGACCACGGCGCTCGATGTGACCATCCAGGCGCAGGTGCTCGACGTGCTGCGCCGGCTCCGCGCCGAGCGGCAGATGGGCATGCTGCTGATCACCCACGACCTGGGCGTGGTGGCCGAGAACGCCGACCGTGTCGGCGTGATGTACGCCGGCGAACTGGTGGAAGAGGGCGCGCGCGACGCCTTCTTCGCCGCGCCGCAGCACCCGTATAGCCGCATGCTGTTCGAGGCGCTGCCGCGCCCCGGCGACGGCGGCCGACTGACCACGATCCCCGGCCAGGTGCCGTCGCTCGACAGCGCAATGCGCGGCTGCCGCTTCGCACCGCGCTGCCCATACGCGGTTGCGCGCTGCCGCGACGAAGCGCCCGGCTGGCAAACGATCAACGGCCAGCAGGTGCGCTGCCATCTTGCGGGCACGTTGCCGGCAAGCAATGCGCGCGCGTTTGCCGCGCATGCGCACCCGACACAAACGGCACAAGCGCTGCTGCAGGTTGACGGCCTCAAGGTGCATTTCCCGATCCGGCGCGGCTTCCTGCAGCGCACGGTCGGGCACCTGCGCGCAGTCGACGACGTGTCGCTGGACATCCGGGCGGGCCGCACACTGGCGCTGGTGGGCGAATCGGGCTGCGGCAAGACCACCGTCGGCAAGGCGCTGCTGCGGCTGATCGAGCCCACCGCGGGCAGCATCATGCTGGGCGGCGAGACCATCACCGCGAAGAATGCCTCCGCCCTGCGGCGGCAGGCGCAGATGGTGTTCCAGGACCCGTTCAGCTCGCTCAATCCGCGCATGCGGGTGGCCGACATCCTGCTCGAAGGGATGGACGCGCTGGGCGTTGGCGCGGTCGGTCAGCGGCACGATGCGGTGGCGCAGTTGCTGCATCAGGTCGGACTGCCTGACGACGCCGGCGGACGCTACCCGCATGCGTTCTCCGGCGGGCAGCGGCAGCGCATCGCGATTGCGCGGGCGCTCGCGGTGTCGCCGCGGCTGGTGATCTGCGACGAGCCGACCAGCGCGCTCGACGTCTCGGTGCAGGCGCAGATTCTGAACCTGCTGAAGGATTTGCAGGACAGCCTGGGGCTGGCCTACCTCTTCATCACCCACAACCTCGCGGTGGTCGATTATCTGGCGCACGAGGTGGCGGTGATGTACCTCGGCCGCATCGTCGAACACGGCGCTGCGGCCGACGTGCTGCGCGCGCCGCGCCACCCCTACACGCAGGCCCTGGTTAGCGCGGTGCCGCGCATCGAGGTGCAGACCGGGCCGGGCATCATCCGCCTGGCGGGCGACCAGCCCTCGCCGCTCAACCCGCCGGACGGCTGCCATTTCAATCCGCGCTGCCCGTATGCGAGCGAGGTGTGCCGGCAAACGTATCCCGACCGGACGGATCTGGGAAATGGGCATTGGGTGCGCTGCCACTGGGTGGCGGCGCAGGCTTAGGCATTTTGGAGAGACACATTGAATACCGGTAAACGCAGTCACAATTTCTGGATCGGCAACGGGGTGCTGGCGGTAGCGATGCTGACGCTGTTTTTCATGGGGCCGCTGTCGGATGCGCTGGGCATCTGGGCGGCGGTGCTGTGGATGGTGCTGGCGGCCGTGGGCATGGCGCTGGTGATGTCGGACAAGCGCGAAGAACCGCCTGCGCCCGACTGAAGCGGATCCTGTTCCCGTTTCGCGCCGGCGCCGGCGCGGCGCTGATCAGGGCTGCCTGACGACGACCATCTGCCCCACGCGGATCGTGCTGCTTTTCCTGAAAATCGGATTCCACGTCCTGAGGTCCGCCAGGCTGACCGCGAAATGCCGCGCAATGGCGTGCAGGGTGTCGCCGCGCCGTACGACATGCCGGGCCGGTGCTGCCAACGGGGTAGATATGCCATTTTGCGCCGCAACCGTGCCGTGGCGCCTGACCGGAACCAGGATGGTCTGCGCACGCACCAGTTTGCCGTTTTTTGTGTGCAACTGGTTGTGTTCTTCGAGGCGAGCGAGGCTGATGTCGAAACGCTTGGCTATGGCCGTGGAGCGCTCGCCCTTTTTCGCGGCGTAGGGCTGCCAGGTATCCCAGCTGCCGGTTGCCAGGTTGCGCTGGAAAGCGTCGGTCTTGCCAACCGGCAGCAGCAGGTTGACCGGCGTGTCGGAGCGGATGAGATTGCGCGGGAAGGCGGCGTTCAGCGCAATGAACTCGTCGCTGCTCATGTCTGCCAGACGCGCGGCGGAATGAATGTCCATGCTGGCATGGACGGTGACCTGATCGAAGTAGGGCTGGTCCGGCAGCTGCTCGATGGCGATGCCGTACGGTTCAGGCTCGCGTATCAGACTTTTCAGCGCCAGCAGCTTGGGAACGTAGTGCCGGGTCTCATTCGGCAGCGTCAGGCTGGCGTAGTCGGTGGGCAGTCCAAGCTGGACATTCTTCCGGATGGCGCGGGCGACGCAGCCCTCGCCACAGTTGTATGCCGCCAGCGCCAGCTGCCAGTCGCCAAAGTCGAGAAAAAGCTTGCCCAGGTAATCGAGCGCGGCATTCGTGGCCGCGGTGAAGTCGCGCCGGCCGTCATACCAGGTGTCCTGCCTGAGCCCGTAATGGCGCCCGGTGGCGGGGATGAACTGCCAGATCCCGGAGGCAGCGGACGATGACAGCGCGGCGGGGTTGAACGCACTTTCGATCATCGGCAGCAATGCGATTTCCATCGGCATGTCGCGCCGGTCGAGCTCCTCGACAATGTGGTACAGGAAGGGTCGCGAGCGCTCGGCCAGGCGGTGCACGTTTTCCGGTCGGGCGGCGAACCAGGATTCGTGAGCGGCAACCAGCGGGTTCTGGGAGGCATCTTCGTCGACCCCGAAGCCGTTGCGGATGCGCTGCCAGACATCATTGTGGTCGGCTTCGGCGGTGGCTTCATCGTCCCCCGTGTCGTTGGCGGTGTCCTCGTGCCACACCGGAACCGGAATGATCGGGGCTTCTTCATGTGCATCCAGCGTCTGCGGGCTGGCACCGGATTCTTCGGCATGCGCTGGGAAACTGAATAGTAGCGCCAGCACAGCCAGGCTGAACAGATTGAATTTGATGCCGGTGATACCGGCTGACCTGATTCCGGGCAAGGCGGTCTCCCGTACTCAACAAGGCCCCATCCTAACCCGGATGTTTCATGAATTCGCGTGATGATTGCGCAGGATATTGTCCCCCCAGAAGGTGCCGTATCCGCAAACGCTGAAACGCAGCGACTCCGCTGACCCGCGAGGGCACGCGGCAATTCATGAAAGAGTCGGAGGGGGCAGGACGGGGATCGGTCAACCGTCCCAGGCGTCCTTCGCGGCGCGGATCGCGCCGAACACTTCGGACGGGGCGGGGTGTGGGCGTTTCAGATAGCGGGCGGCAAAAGCCGCCATGGTGGGGTCGTGAAAGCGCAGGAAGGGATTGGTGGCTTTTTCCAGCGCCAGGGTGGAGGGCAGGGTGGGTCGGTTTTGCGCCCGCAGGGCACGGTCGGCGCGCTCGCGCTCCAGCAGCGCGGGATTGCTGCCATCAATGGTTTTGGCAAAGTCAATATTGCTCAGGGTGTATTCGTGCGCGCAGCAGACCCGGGTAGTATCGGGCAGCGTTAAAATGGCATCGAGGCTGGCGGCCATCATCGCGGGGCTGCCTTCGAACAGCTTGCCGCATCCGCAGCCGAAAACGGTGTCGCCGCAGAACAGGCAGCCGTGTCCGACATAGCTGATATGGTCGAGCGTGTGGCCCGGCGTGGCCAGCACCTCGAAGTGCAAGCGCGGTTCGGCGATGTCCACTGTATCGCCGCCGCGCAGGACCTGGCTGACGGCAGGAATGCGCGGGTTCTCCGGCGCGTAGATAGCACAGTCGTAACGTTGACGCAGGCAGGCGTTGCCACCAGTATGGTCGCGGTGGTGGTGGGTGATCAGCACCGCGGTCAGGGCGAGTTGATGGGCGTCGAGAAAAGCGATCAGCGGCGCCGGATCGCCGGGATCGATCGCGACCGCGTGGTGCTCGTCGTGCCACACCCAGATGTAGTTGTCTTCGAACGCAGGCAGGGAAATAAGTGTCAACATAATAGGTCTGCCGGACAGGAGGAGTCGCTATGTTATCCAAGCTGGATGCCGGATGGTTTGAAACCCCGCTGGGGCAGCATCTGCTGTTCCGCGAGCAACGCTATTTCGACAACGCGGTGTCGGATGTGTTCGGTTTCAACGCGGTACAGGTCGGCCTGCCGCACATCGACTTTCTGCGCAACAGCCGCATTCCGCTACGCGTGACCTGCGCGGTGGAAACGGCTGCCGGGGTGCGGGCCGATCCCATGTTCATGCCGTTCGAGAGCCATTCGCTCGATCTGCTGCTGCTGCCGCATGTGCTCGAATTCAGCGCCAACCCGCACCAGGTGCTGCGCGAGGCCGAACGGGTATTGCGCCCGGAGGGCCGCCTGGTGCTGGCCGGGTTCAATCCGCGCAGCCTGTGGGGACTGGCGCGGGTGCTGCAGGGGGGCGAACGCGGCTATCCGTGGAACGGCAGTTTCCTGAATATTTCGCGGGTGAGGGACTGGATGGCCCTGCTCGGGCTCGAGGTGGCGGCTGGCAGCATGTGCTGCTACCGCCCACCGGTCAACCGCGAATCCTGGCTGCGGCGGATGCGCTTCATGGAGCCGGCGGGCGATCGCTGGTGGGCCATGGGCGGCGGCGTGTATTTCCTGCAGGCGGTGAAGCGCGTGCAGGGCATGAACATTATTTTGCCGCAGTGGAAAACGCCGGTGGCACAGCGTTTATTATCGCCTGCAGCCAAAGTGATCAACCTCAAGCATTATCGGATACGCCGTGAACGCTGACACCATTTATATTTACAGCGACGGCGCCTGCAAGGGCAATCCCGGCCCCGGCGGATGGGGCGCGCTGCTGGTAACGGACGGGCACCGCAAGGAAATTTGCGGGGGCGAGGCCAACACCACCAACAACCGCATGGAAATGACCGCGGTCATTCGTGCGCTCGAATCGCTGAAGCGTCCGTCAACGGTCGAGGTCCATACCGATTCGCAATATGTGCAAAAAGGCATCAGCGAATGGATGGCCGGCTGGAAGCGGCGCAACTGGCGCACCGCCGACGGCAAGCCGGTGAAGAACCAGGATTTGTGGCTGCAACTGGATGCCTTGAGCCAGTTGCACCGCATCGAATGGAAATGGGTGCGCGGCCACAACGGCCATCCCGAAAACGAACGTGCCGACGAACTGGCCAACCAGGGCGTGCTGCAGGCGCAATAAAACCCACATGCGACAAATCATTCTCGATACTGAAACCACCGGCCTCGACCCCAAGCAGGGACATCGCATCATCGAAGTGGCAGCGGTGGAAATGGTCAACCGACGGCTCACCGGCAACCATCTGCACCGTTACGTAAATCCGGATCGCGACATCGACGCCGGGGCAATGCAGGTGCACGGCATCACCCCGGAATTTCTGCAGGACAAGCCGCGCTTTGTCGATATCGCGAACGAGTTCGTCGACTTCATTCAGGGTGCCGAACTCATTATTCACAATGCGCCTTTCGACGTCGGCTTTCTCAACATGGAGCTGCGTCTGCTGGACATGGCGCCGCTGCCCAGCTGGTGCGACGCCGTGACCGACACGCTGGCGATGGCCAAGGCGCTGCATCCCGGCCAGCGCAACAACCTGGATGCACTGTGCAAACGCTATGGCGTCGACAACGCGGCGCGTACGCTGCACGGCGCATTGGTGGACTGCGAACTGCTGGCGGCGGTGTATCTGGCCTTGACGCGTGGGCAGGAAAGCCTGTCGATCGGGCTGGAGGCGCGCAGCGCGCAGGCCGATCAGGCGGCCGCGCGGGCACGCCCCAAGCCCGTGCTGTTGCCGGCGTCCAGTGAGGAGCTGGCCGCGCACGCAAGCCTGCTCGAGGCCATCTCCCAGGAAAGCAAGGGCGCTTGCCTGTGGGGCGGGGGCCAGGAGGCGGTTTGACGACCTGGCTGTCGCGCAGATGGGTCACACTCCAGCGCATCGTGCGGCTGGGGCTGGCTTGCGCCTGCCTGGCTCTGGTGTCGGCGCAGGCTGTCGCTGCACGGGTGACGGTGGTCTTGAGCGACGATTCGGCGCCCTATCAGGAGGTCTACCAGGTCATCCGCGCCTATCTGGACGACACGGCCCACGAGGTCGTCCGGGTGTATGCCGAGGAATTGACAGCGGCTTCATTGAATGAGGCGCGTCTGGCTGTTGCAGTGGGCGTGCGCGCGGCCGAGTCGCTGGCCGCGCTGCCAAACCGGCCGCCGGTGCTGGCGGTCCTGGTGCCGCGGGCCTGGTACCTCAAGACCGGGCGCGTTCGCCTGGGCGACAGCGGCCGCCGCAGTGTGTCGGCCATCTATCTCGATCAACCCTTCGGGCGCCAGGCGCAGTTGATCCGCCTGGCCTTCCCCGAGGCGCGGCGCGTGGGGGTACTGCTGGGCGCAGATCAGGGTGTCCTGGTGGGCGAACTGGACGAGGCCCTGCGGGCGCAGCAACTCGGCCTGGTGCATCAAGTCCTGGCAGCGGATGAGCGGCTGATCACGGCGCTTGAAAATGTGTTGTCGAGTGCCGAGTTGCTGTTGGCAGTGCCCGATCCTCTGGTATTCAACCGCAATACTGCGCAAAGCCTGTTTCTGACGTCCTATCGCTACCGTGTCCCGGTTTTGGGCTATTCGCGCTCGCTGACGCGGGCAGGCGCGCTGTTGTCGCTGCATTCCAGCCCGGCACAAATCGGCCGACAGACTGCCGAATGGGTGAGTCGTGCCATTCAGGGCGCGCCGGTGAATCTGCCGCAGCCCGCGTATCCCGCTTACTTCAGCGTTTCAATCAATCAACAGGTGGCGCGTTCGCTCGGTTTCACATTGCTATCGGAAGCCGAGCTTGAGAAGCGTTTGGGAGGGGGACGTTGAGAGCGAATTCTATGGGGATACGCGGTCGCGTCATCGGCCTGTCCGTGGTGCCGATGGCCATTATTGGTGTGCTGCTGCTGTTTCAGCTCATCGTCGGGAAAATCGACGATCTCGATCAGTCGCTGCGCGCCCGTGCCGCGGCCATTGCCCGCCAGCTTGCACCGGCAGCCGAGTATGGCGTCGCCTCGGGCAATATCGAGGTATTACAGACCCTGCTCGAAAAAGTGGTGATCGAAGCTGACGTCCGCGGCGTGGCGGTGTTTGCCAATAACGGCCAGACGCTGTCGCAAGTCGGCCTTGGTGCCTGGGCTGAGCCGGCTCAGGGCAGGCTGCCCACCGACCGCATCCATCAGATCGAATACCAGGACCGGCTGGTGTATTACGCGCCGATTACCCGTACCGAAGTGGTGGTGGAAGATTTCAATCTGGTGGACGAACCTACTGCGCAGCCAGGCAGCACCCGGCTGCTGGGCTGGGTCGGCCTGGATGTTTCGCGCAGCGCCACCTTCAAGAGCCAGCGCGATGCCATCCTGCGCAGCCTGGCCATCCTGCTGGCTGGGCTGGGCGTCAGCCTGTATCTCGCCTGGCGCATCGGGCGTCAGATCACCCGGCCGATTCTGGCCTTGACCCTCACGGTGAGCCGAATCGGCGAGGGGCACCTCGACGAACGGGTCGCGCAGACCGGGCAGGCCGAACTGGGCAGTCTGCAGCGCGGCGTCAATCACATGGCGGCCCACTTGCAGTCGATGCAGGACCAGATGCAGGAAAAGATCGACCAGGCCACTGCCCGCCTGGTTTATCAGGCCAGCCACGATGCCCTGACGGGACTGATCAACCGCCGCGAGTTCGAGCAGCGTCTGGAGCGCACGCTGCTGTCGGCCCTGCAGCAGGACCGGGAACACGCGCTGTGCTACATGGACCTCGACCAGTTCAAGGTGATCAACGATTCGTGCGGCCATGCGGCGGGCGACGAACTGCTGCGCCAGCTGGCGCTGCTGCTGAAAGGCAATCTGCGCGAACGCGACACGCTGGCGCGCCTGGGCGGCGACGAGTTCGCCCTGCTGCTGGAAAACTGCAGCATCCCCGATGCGCTGGCGGTGGCGGATACGTTCCGCGCCGAAGTGCAGCGCTTCCGCTTCAAGTGGGGTGACCGCATTTTCAACGTCGGCATGAGCGCGGGCATGGTGGCCATCAACCGCGACAGCGGGACCGCAGCAAGCCTGCTGTCGGCCGCGGATGCCGCCTGTTATGTGGCCAAGGACCGCGGCCGCAACCAGATTCATGTCTATGAAAGCAGCAACCACGACCTGGTGCGCCACCGCGGCGAGATGCAGTGGGTGACGCGCATCCAGCGGGCGCTGGAGGAAGATCGCCTGCGCTTGTCGTGGCAGGAAATCCGCCGCACCGACAGCGTGGGGGAGCCGCCCTGCCATGTCGAGTTGTTGTTACGGATGGTGGACGACGACGGCAGCGAAATCCTGCCGATGGCCTTCATCCCGGCGGCCGAGCGCTATTCCATCATGCCCTCTCTCGACAGCTGGGTGATCGGGGAAACGCTACGCGTGTGCCAGCGGTATCTGGAGGCCAGGCGCGAGAAGCATTGCATGTTTGCGGTCAATCTGTCGGGCGCGTCGCTGAAAGACCCGACATTTCGCAGCATGTTGCTTGAGCGCTTGCAGAACAATCCCGCTCAGGGTCCACATCTATGCTTTGAAATCACCGAAACGGCCGCCATCGGCAACCTTGCCGTCGTTAACGAATTCATCGAAGCCATGCGCGAGTTTGGCTGCAGCTTCGCGCTCGACGACTTTGGCAGCGGCCTGTCGTCCTTTACCTATCTGAAGAACCTGAAAGTGGATTACCTCAAGATCGACGGCGCGTTTGTTCGCGACATCGCGATCAATCCGATCGACCGTTCCATGGTCGAGGCGATTCACCGCATCGGCCACCAGATGGGGCTGAAAACCGTGGCCGAATATGTCGAATCGGCGCAGACGCTGGCCGTGTTGCGCGAGATCGGGGTGGATTATGTGCAGGGGAATGGGGTGCATTGCCCCGAGCCGCTGGAAACGCTGTGCGGTACAGCGTGAGCGCGGAAAAACGGCAGTCGGGTCAGTCGCCGACGCCGAACCCCGCATCGATGACGGCCTGCGCCAGCGCAGCGCGGTCAACCCGGGCGGGGTCGAATACCACGCGCGCCTGACCAGGCGTCAGCGTGACGTCGACGCGCTGCACCCCCGGCAAGGCTGCCAGCACCTTCTGCACGCTGTTGACGCAGCCGCCGCAGGTCATGCCGGTGACGGACAAAATAATTTCGTTCATGCTGAACCCCGGAAGAAGTTGTAACGCCTGAATTTTATGCCAGTTGAAAAACAAAGGCCCGCGGTTCGTACCCGCGGGCCCTGTCGGTCTGGGTGGGAATTACTTCTTGCGTGGACGCTTGCGCAAGGCTTCCTTGGTGTGGTCGATCAGGCGGTCGGCCACCACTTCGGCGTCGACGGTGAAGCTGCCGTCGGCAAGCGCCGCCTTGACTGCCTCGACCTTGCCGATGTCGGTGACGTCGACCGCGGCCAGCTGGGCTTCCAGCGTGCGGACACGGGTACTCGATTCGGTCAGCGTCAGCGAATCGCTGCCGCCCGCGGTGGGCGCAGAGGTCTTGCCTCCACCCTTGCCCTTGGCGGCAGATGCTTTGGAGGCGGCGGGCGGGGTGATGCGCTTGTCGATTTTCACGGGACGAAGGGACCTGGTCGCTGTTGTACGATCTTATGACAGATTGGGTGCTCAATAGTTTATCGGCAGCCAGCCAGTTTTCTTTAGCCCTCGCTTTAACCCGGTCCCAACAGCGGAATCACCCCCTCCAGCCCCACCTGATTCAGCGCGTAACTGGCCTGCGCACGCACCACCGGCTTGGCGCGGTAAGCGATGCTGATGCCGGCTTCGGCCATCATTTTCAGATCGTTGGCGCCGTCGCCCATGGCGATGACCTGCTCCTTCTCCAAACCCAGCTGGGCGCGCACCCGGTTGAGCCAGTCGGCCTTGCCCTGGGCGTCAACGATATCGCCCAGCACGCGCCCGGTCAGCTTGCCGTCGGCCACCTCCAGCGAGTTGGCTGCGGTGTAGTCCAGCGCGAGGCGCGGCTGCAGCCGTTCGGTGAAGAAGGTGAAGCCGCCCGACACCAGCAGCGTCCGGATGCCGGCCGCACGGGCCGCCGCCAGCAGGGTTTCGGCGCCCGGCGACAGTTGCAGTCGCTCGTCGTACACCCGTTGCAGGGCGGACTGGTCCAGTCCGGCCAGCAGGGTTACGCGCTGGCGCAGGCTTTCGGCAAAGTCGATCTCGCCGCGCATGGCGGCCTCGGTGATCGCCGACACCTGCGGTTTCAGGCCCTGCATGTCGGCGATTTCGTCGATGCACTCGATGCTGATGAGCGTCGAATCCATGTCCATCACCAGCAGGCCGAAGTCGCCGATGCGCCGCTCGGCCGGCACCCAGCCGCAATCGAGCTGATGTGCCTCGCAGAAGGTCGCGACTTCGGCGCGCGCGCGGTCGTCGCCGTCCAGCAGCCGGAATGCGGTGCGTGAAACCGCTTCGATGGCCGCAGCGCCGGTGAGCTTGGCGAGCTGCTTGAGGCCGGGGGTGGGGACGTCTGGTCCCTGAACGATCAGATTCATGGATTGATAGCGGTTATTTCAGCAGGTTGAGCAGGGTGATGACGTTGGCGGCGCGCGCCTCGGGCGGCGAGCTGGCCTGCCAGCGCAGGCGGTTTTCGCCCGCCAGCTTGATGTCGCGCCGGGTCTGGATGAGCTGGATGATGCGGCCCGGATCGATCGGCGGCTGCGCCACGAACTGCAGCAGGATGCTGTCCGCGTTGGCGTCGATTTTCATGATGCCGAACGGCTTGGCGGCCAGGCGCAGGCGATGGGTGTCGAGCAGCGCGCGGGCCGGGTCGGGCAAGCGGCCGAAGCGATCCACCAGCTCTTCCTGCAACTGGGTGAGTTCTTCCGTGTCGTGGACGCTCGCCAGCCGCTTGTACAGCACCAGCCGCTCGTGCACGTCGGGGCAGTAGTCCACCGGCAAGAGCGCAGGCATATGCAGGTTGATCTCGGACACTACGCCGAGCGGCTGGTTCATGTCCGGCTCCTTGCCGGCCTTGAGGCTCGCCACCGCGCCGGCCAGCATGTCGTTGTAGAGCGAAAAGCCGACTTCGAGGATCTCGCCGCTCTGCTTCTCGCCCAGCACCTCGCCGGCGCCGCGAATTTCCAGATCCTGCATGGCGAGATGGAAGCCGGCGCCCAGCTCCTCCATCAACTGGATCGCTTCCAGGCGTTTCTTCGCCTGCGGCGTCAGCGTGCGGTCCTCGTCCACCAGCAGGTAGGCGAAGGCCTGGTGGTGTGAGCGCCCGACACGGCCCCTCAACTGGTGCAATTGGGCGAGGCCGAACTTGTCGGCGCGGTTGATGAGGATGGTGTTGGCGGTCGGGATGTCGATGCCGGTCTCGATGATGGTGGTGCACAGGAGGATGTCGTAGCGCTGCTGGTAGAAATCGCGGATCACCTGTTCGAGTTCGCGCTCGCCCATCTGGCCGTGGCCGACGCGGATGCGCGCTTCCGGCAGCAGCTTTTCCAGCCGCTCGTGCATGTTCTGGATGGTGCTGACTTCGTTGTGCAGGAAATACACCTGGCCGCCGCGCTTCAGTTCGCGCAGCACGGCCTCGCGGATCAGCCCGGTGGAAAACGGCTGGACGAAGGTCTTGATCGCCAGCCGCTTCTGCGGCGCGGTGGCGATCACCGAGAAGTCGCGGATGCCTTCGAGTGACATCGCCAGCGTGCGCGGGATCGGCGTGGCGGTCAGCGTCAGCACGTCGACCTCGGCGCGCAGCGCCTTCAGCTGCTCCTTCTGGCGCACGCCGAAGCGGTGCTCCTCGTCCATGATGACCAGCCCCAGGCGGGCGAACT
>JAHJNP010000242.1 GCA_018820745.1 Gammaproteobacteria bacterium | reverse complement strand
TCGAAGAGAAAATGAACAAGCTGTCCGTCAATCTGACCGCGTCCCCCGGCGGCCTGTTCCAGTTGTCCTATGACGGCAGCTATGAGACGTTCGACAATCATGCACGAAATTACCTGATGGGCGACTTTGCCGCCAATTTCGGGGGATTCTTCAACGCGGCCTCCGCCAACAAGGACCTGCACTTCGTGCCCGACAGCACCCTGATGACGCATGCCATCCGTCTGTCCAAGGCTTACGGTGCCACCACGGTGGCGGCGGGCTATGGCATGTCTAGGCTGGAGCAGGATTCGTTCACCATCAGGCAGACGCTTGCCGGCTACACCACCGGCGAGGTCAGCACCGACAACGCCTTCCTCAACGTGAACCACCGGGTTTCGCCGGCGCTGGGCCTGGAGGGCTACATCAAGTACGCCAACCGGGACAACGATTCCACCTTCCCGGCTCCGGGCCTGATTTCCGCAACGGAGGACCAGACGCTGGGCGTCCGTATCAACAGCGTCGAGTCCTTTAGTTACGGGCTGTCCGCCACCATGCGCGCGCTGCCCCTCAAGTCCAGCCTGACTGGCGGCTGGAAGCGGGAGGACATCGACCGCGATCTCACCTGGACCGATACGAGCTTGGAGTCCGGTATCGCGCCGCAGCGGTCGCTCTACCGCGAAGAGACCGTTTCGGACGAGGTCTACCTGAAATGGATCGCCCGGCCGATGCCCGGCGTAAGCCTGCGCATCACGCCGTCCTATCTGTGGGCTGACAAGACCGGCCTGGTGACCGAGCCTGAGGAATCCCTCAACCTGAAAGCGGCAGTGAGTTACGCGGCAGCCGACGGCATGCAGGTTAACGGCTATTACAACTACAAGCACCGGCAGAACGGCAACAATACTTTCACCAACGCCTTGGCCAATGACGGTCTGGGGACTGCGCAAGCCCAGGAGATGGACAATACCTTTCATTCGGCGGGCGCCTCCCTTAACCTGACGCCGGCGGAGCAGATCAGCGCCAGCGTCAGTCTTGACTGGACCCAGAACGACTTCGAGTCCTACTTCTTCTCAACCGCCCGTCGCCGCTATGAAATTGGCTCGTTGAATACCAACGTGCTGAATTTCCTGATTCGCGACACGTCGACCTACAAGGTGGATACCTGGTCGCTGTCGTTCAATGGCGACTGGCAGGCGAGCGACCGCCTCAAGCTGAATGCGGGTTACACCTACTCCATGTCGGAAGGCGATGTAGCCAGTGGTCTGATTGCAACGGAGCTGGCTGGCACCATCGATGGCCGTATCGACAACACCCTGCACAGTTTCATCCTGGGTGCGAATTACGGCCTGAAGAAAAACACCACGTTGCGCGCCGGCTACATGTATGACAACTACGACGACTCTGTTTACGACGCGCTCTCCGGCGGCGTGCACACTCTGATGGCAGGCGTGTCCTTCGCGCTGTAACAACCGCTGCGCTCCCTTTTAGGGAGCGCAGGTGCAGATTGTGCAAGTGCGTTGGGAACGGGTATTCAATCTATGCAACGAGACAATAAAAGGGGAATGGCTATGCGCTACCGTATTTTATTTGGAATGATTCTGGCGGGCTTTCTTGGTGCGGCCCTGGCCGCGGACAAGATCGAGACTGTGGCCGAAACCTGCAACGGCTGCCACGGCGCCAATGGCGTCTCGGAGAACCCGTCTGTCCCTTCCATCTCAGGCCAGCATGAGTTCTACCTCAAGAAAACCTTGCTGGATTGGAAGCGGGGCGTACGCCATTCCGACACCATGGAAAGCATGATCAAGGATTATTCGGAAGCGCAGATCGCCGAACTGGCGGCGTTCTATGCCATCAAGCCCTGGACGCCCGTGGCGCAAAAAGTCGATCCCAAGCTGGTGGCGCTCGGCAGGGAAGCGTCCAGGCGCTGTGCCGGCTGCCATGGTGTAACCGGCGCCTCCCACGATGGCGAGACGCCGAAACTCAACGGCCAGTGGGCCGAATATGTGGAAATGGATGCCCTGAAGTTTCGCGAAGGAAACGTACCGGTGTCGGATCAGAGAATGATCAAGGCCGTCAAGAAGATGAGTGTCGAGGAACTCAAGGCCATCGCCGCGTATTACGCCAGCCAGGGAAACTAAGAGGGTTCGGTACCCGTCCTTTCCCTGGTCGGGTTTTCCGCTAGGGGCGCGCTGAACAAATCGGCACGCCCTAGATCCTGTTCTTGCCTTTCAGTAATCGCTCAGTGCCCTTCATTAAGGCCAGAGACCGTGCTAACTCGACCTCCAGCCTTGCATACTCCAGCGCACTGACGTAATTTTTGACGGCGGCGGCTGCCTGGCGGTTTTTTTCTTCCAGTTTTCCAGTCTTAATGTCTGTTTCGCGGATGGCGATGTCAGACAGGATCGTCACGCCCTGGCGCACCACTTCCAATATGCCACTGGAAACATAAATGACCAGTTCCTGAGTCTGGAACGGGATTTTCAGCCGAATGACGCCAGCTTTGAGACGGGTAAGCATCGGCGCATGCATCGGGTAGATGCAAACCTCGCCCATTTCCGCCGGTGCAACCACAAATTCCGCCAGGCCCGAAAAGAGTGATTCTTCGATGCTGACGATATCCACGTGCATGGTCATGGCCATGGTGTTTTCCTTTTTCGCTTGATTGTGCCCATCGACCCGCTGAATCCTTGGAGTACGAAGGCAACGGTTCTTCAGCCACACTATAAGTTCGGCGCCGTATCGGCACCAGACGAAGTTAACGGCTTCGTTGCGCCATCGTCACGATGAGTCATCCATTCACCCGTAAACGTTTGCACCGTGGCTGCAATTGCACTGGCCGAAGTGGGTGACCGGGCTGCCTTGTAGCCGACTTTGGGTTTCGGGGCCAGTGAGAGAGATTAACCTCCCTGGTTCCGCGGGCATGAAGTGTTAAATGTCGCCGTTTAGGATAAGCTCCGCGCTGCTGTTTCATGATTGATGATACCAAGTATGCTTACTGCCGATGAGCTGGCCTGCGAACGCGGCGAGCGTCTGTTGTTCAAGAATCTGGGTTTCGAGTTGGGGAATGGCGAGGCTTTATTGGTGCGGGGGGGCAATGGCCGCGGCAAGACCAGCCTGTTGCGCATCCTCTGCGGCCTGACTGTGCCTGCCGCCGGCGTTGTGCGCTGGCGTGGTGAACCCATCAACAAGGCACACGAGCAATATGGCCGGGAGATGGCCTACATCGGCCATGCCAACGGCATCAAGGACGATCTCTCGCCGATGGAGAACCTGCAGATCGCGGCCGCGCTGTGCGGCCGCGATCTGGATGACGCGACCGCCACGGCCGCGTTGGAGCAGGTGGGTCTGTCGCGTTGCGTGGATTTGCCGGCTCGCGTGTTGTCCTTTGGCCAGCGCCGGCGCGTTGCGCTGGCAGGACTGATGACAGCGGGCGCACCGTTGTGGATCCTCGACGAACCCCTGACGGGGCTCGACGTTCACGGCGTCGCGATGGTGGAGCAGATGATCCGCGATCACGTCGTAGCGGGTGGGCTGGCGATCATGACCACTCATCAGTCACTGGCGCTTGACGGCCTGACGCCCAAAATCCTCTCGGTCGGGGAATGAGCGTGGTTGTTGACGCATACGACTCCACACCTGCTTTAGCAGGTAGTGGATCGGAGTCCTTTAGGGCTTTAGCGGCTTTAGTGCGTGGTTGTTGCCGATTTATCGGCTTTAGTGCGTGGT
This sequence comes from Gammaproteobacteria bacterium, assembly GCA_018820745.1. Classification (GTDB taxonomy): domain Bacteria; phylum Pseudomonadota; class Gammaproteobacteria; order Burkholderiales; family Thiobacillaceae; genus Thiobacillus. Next base: position 1,442 of record JAHJNP010000242.1, on the reverse strand, counting down.
TGTTGCCGGTTTATCGGCTTTACAACCACGGCCTCCCCCTTGCGGGGACAACTACGGCCTCCCCCTTGCGGGGACAACCACGGCCTGCCCCTTGCGGGCGAAGCAGCATGCGTATGCATGGGCTTCGATGCTGAAATTCCTGTTCACCGTCATTCGCCGCGATATGTTGCTGGCGGCGCGTCGCCGTGGCGACTGGCTGACCGCGCAATTCTTCTTTGTCATGGTGGTGAGCATGTTTCCGCTCGGCATCGGGCCGGAGCCGGGGATGCTGCGGGCCATTGGCCCAGGGGTGGTATGGGTGGCGGCGCTGCTGGCCTCGCTGTTGTCGATGGAGCGGCTGTTCGCCGACGATTATCGCGACGGCACCCTGGAGCAAATGCTGCTGTCACCTTATTCCAACACCTTGCTGGCCCTGGGAAAGGCGATTGCGCACTGGATCATCAACGGGATTCCGCTGTTGCTGATTGCGCCGTTGCTGGGGATTCAGTTCAATTTGCCGGCCGAGGCACTGTGGACGCTGGTCCTGTCGCTGGCCATCGGGACGCCCATCCTGTCCCTGTTGGGCAGCATCGGCGCCGCGTTGACCCTGGGCTTGCGAGGCGGCGGCGCGCTGGTCACCTTGCTGATCATGCCGCTTTACGTGCCGGCGTTGATCTTCGGCGCCGGCGCGGTGGAGGGTGTACTCTCCGGCACCGGTTCGGAAGCGCATCTATCGCTGCTCGGGGCGTTTTTGATGATGTCGCTGTTGCTGGCCCCCTGGGTGAGCGCCATGGCCCTTAAAGTTTCTGTGGAATAAGGGCTCGCTAATGGATAAATTGGACAAACGTTGCTGCGTATTCGGGATGGATGCAAGGCGCGAGGCGCAGCGAATGGTTATTCCATTCGCAAGCCTCGCAACGCCGCAGACGCCAGAATACGCAGCAACCCTCCGGGCTGGGGTCGCTTTTGGCGCATGCCGATGTTGCAAGCCGCTTGTTGTGAATGACACAACCGCGCATCTTGCGCCTTGGCCTGCACCAAAATCGGCCCCAGCGTTTGTTCAATTTATCCATTAACGAGCCCTATGCATTTGAATCTGTATTACTACGCTTCGCCGTCGACCTTCTACCCACTGGCCGGGAAGCTGGTCCCGTGGTTTACTGTGTTGGCGTTCATCCTGACGGTTGTGGGCCTCTACATCAGTTTCTTCGTCGCGCCGACCGACTTCCAGCAGGGCGAGGGCTACCGCATCATCTTCATCCATGTGCCGGCGGCCTGGATGTCGATGTTCATCTACGTCATCATGGCCTTCTGGTCCGCCATCGGCCTGGCCTGGAACACCCGTCTGTCGTTCGTCATGGCGCGCGCGCTGGCGCCCACCGGCGCCATGTTCACCTTCGTCGCCCTGTGGACCGGTGCGTTCTGGGGCAAGCCGATGTGGGGCGCGTGGTGGGTGTGGGACG
>JAHJNP010000241.1 GCA_018820745.1 Gammaproteobacteria bacterium | reverse complement strand
CGATTTACGAGAAAGCGCGTTGATGAACATGGACCTCACGCCCGCCGCAGACGAAAAAATCGCCAGCCTCAAGACCCTGAGCATGGTGATTTATGCGCTATACGCCGTCTCGCTGTTTATCGGCGTCACCGCCATCGTCGCCATCGTGCTGAACTACATCAAGCGCGATGATGCCAAGGGCACCTGGCTGGAAAGCCACTTCACCTGGCAGATCAGAACCTTCTGGTGGGGCCTGCTGTGGCTGGTCGTCGGCGCAATCACCTGGGTCATCCTCATCGGCTGGGTCGTGTGGGGGGTGGCCTGCATCTGGTTCATCTACCGCATCGCCAAGGGCTGGCTCAACCTCAATGACAACAAGCCGATGCTGCTTCAATAGCGGCGCGAAATCCAGTTGCTGCCGGTTCGGATGACCCTGGCACGGATGATCCCGCGCGCGAACCGCTTGTTCGCCTGCATCCTTGCAGGCCTCAGCTTTCCGGCCCTGGCGGGCGGCCTGCCGCCGCTTGCTCACAGCGTGACGGGCGGCTACACCGAATACACCATCCAGTCCGGGGACTTCCTGATCGCCATCGGCGCCCGCTTTGGCGTGGCCGCCACGCTCCTGGCCCTGCAGAACGCCATTCCCTACGATGCCATCATCTACCCCGGTCAGCGCCTCTATATCCACAACCCCCACATCGTGCCTGCGACGCTCGACGACGGCATCCTCATCAACCTCCCGCAGCGCATGCTGTTCCACTTCAGCCAGGGTCGCCTGAGCGCCGCTTATCCCGTTGGCCTCGGCAAGACCAGCTGGCCCACGCCGCAAGGCGAATTCAGGATCGTCTCGCGGGTGAAGAACAAGCCCTGGCTGGTGCCGAAATCCATCCAGGAAGAAATGCGCCGCGAAGGGAAAGTCGTGCTGGAGGAAGTGCCGCCCGGTCCCGACAATCCCCTGGGCGCCCACTGGCTCGGGCTGAGCATATGGGGCTATGGCATCCATGGCACCATCGCCCCCGCGAGCATCTACCAATTCCGGAGTCATGGCTGCATTCGCCTGCATCCAGACGATGTGGCCGAACTATTCGACCAGGTGAAGGTCGGTACTCAGGGCTGCCTCGTTTACCAGCCCGTCCTCCTGGCGCTGGTCGAGGACGGCCGCATCCTGCTCGAAGTCCATGGGGACATCTACAACAAGGGCATCGACCCGGCGCAGATCGTGCGCGACATGGCTGAAGCTTACGTCTTGAGCCATGATATCGACTGGCCTGCGGTGGACGCGGTGATCGCGGCGCAGGACGGTCTTGCCCACGAAGTGGGCCGCCTGGCGCACAATGATTTGAAAGGAAATCCATGAAGCACACCCTCAGCCGACGCAAATTTCTCAAACTGGGCATGCTTGCCGCCGCCCTGCCGGTTCCGGCATTCGCCAGCCAGGGGCCGTTCGAGCCGGAGCGCCGGCTCAGTTTCCATAGCCTGCATACCGGGGAAAAGGCCGAGCTGCCCTACTGGGTCGAGGGTGAATACGTGCCGGAATCGCTGGCGGATATCAATCACGTCCTGCGCGACCACCGCACCGGCGAGGTGGCCGCCATCGATACCCGGTTGCTGGATCTGCTCCATCGCGTCAGCGCCGCGGTGGGCGCCTCCCGGCCCTTCCAGGTGATTTCCGGCTACCGTTCGCCGGCCAGCAACCAGATGCTGGCCAAAAACAGTTCCGGTGTCGCCACGCGCAGCCTGCACATGCAGGGCAAGGCCATCGACGTCCGCCTGCCCGGCATTGCCCTGGCCGACCTGCGCAATGCCGGGCTCATGCTGCGCGGCGGCGGCGTGGGCTACTACCCGGGTTCCAATTTCGTGCACCTGGATGTGGGACGCGTGAGAACCTGGGGCGGCTAGACTCCCCCAGGCGATTCAACCACCCCTTGCCTGACGGTGGCCCGGCTCTCGCATTCTGCTGCGAGCATTGCCGGCCGGTCGCCCCGAATGCCGATCAACCAGCCCTCGCGGTTCCCCCGCTGCCACGCTTTTCTTCTAGAACTGTGTGACCGTTTCCAAAAGTACCGCCCAGCCCCTGGCTGTCATTTGAAGCGGGGCCGCCTTTCCTGGCAGGCCTGCCGTATCCGGTTTGATTTGACGCATCTCCCTGGCAATGAAATTTGCTCGCCAACTAATCGACTATATTTATTTTAGTAAGCGTAATTGCCGCGCGGCAGGTAATGCATTCCTGAAGTGCCTTGACGTCTTCAATCAATTGCCAGTCGGCAACTGGATCACCGCACACGGGAGGCGAGAAAATGAACAAGAGCGCACTACATGCAGGGGGATGGGTATTGGCCGGCATGCTTCTGATGGGGATCATCGTGTGGCTCACCCTGCCTTCGTTGATGCTGGTCAAGCACAAGAGCAACCGGAGCTATGGCGATACGGTCGCAGCCTTGAGCGAAGCCCTCGAGCAGAAGCAGGACTGGCGCGTGCTGACAGTAAACGACTACCAGAAGAGCACGGCAGATTTCGGCGCCATGGAACGAGTCGGCAGCCTGAACATCTGCAATCCGCGCTACGCCTCGCAGATCCTCGCCAACGATGGGGACCGCGGCGTGACGGCATTCATGCCCCTGGCGCTTGGGGTCTACGAAGACAAGCAAGGCCAGGTGTTTATCTCGCAGCTCAATGTCGGGCTCCTCGGCATGATGTTCGGCGGAACCATCGCGGACGTGATGGGAATGGCGGGCAACGACCTCAATGAAGTCGTTGCCTCCGTTGCTGCCAAGTAAGGACCCTTGTCGCCGGGGTTAGGGTTGCCGACTGATCCGGCGGTCGCGAGGGACGCCCCGCGTCCCTCATCTTCAACGATGGAGGACGAAAACATGGCCAGACAGACACACACCCCCGTTAACCCGCAAAGCGACCCTGACATTACGTGGCGAGGGGCTTTCAGCCTTGAACAGCGCGAGACGATGATTCGCGACGCCGCCTACTACCACTACGCAAAGCGTGGCTACACGCCCGGGCATGACCTTGATGACTGGCTTGCGGCCGAAGCCGAGATTGAGCGCGGAACGGCCGAGTCTCCGGAATTCCCGCCGGGTACCGAGGTGCAGCAGAGCAGCGTCCACGGCGCCGGGATGGACGACGAATTGAAGCGGATCGCCCGGCAGCATCCGCAAAAAGGCATTCCCCAGATCGAGAGCATCGAGCCGGAAAATGCGCCGTTCAAGGAATGAAGCCGGTATCGAAGTCCACTCCTAGAGAAGGCAGATCCATGACCAGCCATGTGACCCAGGTCGGCGCCCCCGATCCCGAACTCAGGACCTCGCCCATCTTTGACGAGTATGAAGAGCTCTCGCTCGACCTGGAGCTCGAATCCGGCGCCTGTTATTTCAACAACATGGTCTACCCGGTGGGTCAGTACCTGCTGTGCGGCAGCGAGCTGCTGCATTGCGAGGAGCGGGGGGTATGGGTGCGCAAGGGGGAAAGGCGGCCCGAGTAGTCCCGGCCGCTGATTCACCAGCGAAGCGCCAGACTGCCACCCGGGCCCGCCTCCACCCGGCTGCCGAGATGACGGCTCTCCCGATCCAGCCGCATGCGCAGCCAGCGGGCGTCCTTTTCTGACGCCCGGTTGAGGCGGAAGCGCCGCATCTGCATGGGGACCATCCGCAAACGCAGCAGCGTGCCACTGGCCGGGTCCACCTCCAGAAAATACATCAGGCTCAGGTCACCCCGATAGGCCTCGTAGCCGGCGATGCCTTCGTAGTCGTTGAGGAAGTCGCCGCAGCCATAGAGAATCAGCCGGCCCCGGTACACCTCGATGCCCATGGGATGATGCGAGGAATGGCCGTGCACCACGTCCACCCCGCACCGGTCGATCAGCCCGTGGGCGAAGCGCTGATGGGCCGCGGGCACGGCATAGCCCCAGTTGCCGCCCCAATGGAGGGAGGCCACCACCACATCCGCCGGCCGCTTGATCGCCTGCACCTGCGCCGCGATCTGTTGCAGGGTCGCCGGCGATAAATCCGGCAGCAGGTTCACCCCCGGCATGCCCGCCGCCGCGGCCCAGTCCGGCGGGATTCCGCTGCTTTGCGCACCGTAGGCGAACACCAGCACGCGGCCCTTGCCGGCCACGCTCAGCACCGCCGGCGCCGCCGCGGCATTGAGCACCGCGAGGTGCTGCCGGTCGTAGACACCGAGCGCGGCGTCGATGACCGCAAAGTCGGCCTCGTGGTAGCTCGTCGGGGCGAAGCCGGCGCGCTCGAGCGCCGCGCCGATCGCCCGGGCGGCGGCGACCGCTTCGGGTTTGTCCCCGCGCACGTGCAGCGAGAACCCGCGGGCGGCACGGCTGTGGGGCCGGCACTG
>JAHJNP010000240.1 GCA_018820745.1 Gammaproteobacteria bacterium | reverse complement strand
TGTTCGCCTCGGCACGGGCGCTGTCCACCCACATCCGGCCCACCGGCAACCGGCTGGCCATCGTCACCAACGGCGGTGGCCCCGGCGTGATGGCCACCGACCTCGCCATCGACATGGGGGTGCGCATGGCCGAGCTGTCGCCGGCGACACTCGCGACGCTCAACGCCGTGCTGCCGGCCAACTGGTCGCAGGCCAATCCGCTCGACATCATCGGCGACGCCAACGCCGAGCGCTATCGCGCGGCGGTGGACGCCTGCCTCGCCGACGACAACGTCGACGGCGTGCTGGCGATGCTGACGCCGCAGGCGATGACGCGGCCGACCGAGGTGGCCGAGGCCGTGATCGAGGTGGCGAAAACCTCGAGTAAGCCGGTGCTGACCTGCTGGATGGGCGAGGCCCAGGTACACGAGGGCCGGCGCCTGTTCAAGCAGGCCGGGATTCCCTATTTCACCACGCCGGAGCCGGCGGTCGAGGTGTTTTCCTTCCTGTCGGCCTTCTACGAGAACCAGCGCCTGCTGATGCAGACGCCGGGGCCGCTGTCGCAGCAGGCCGAGCCGGACGTCGAAGGGGCACGCCTGATCATCGAGAGCGCGCTGGCGCACGGCCGCCACCTGCTGAACGAGGTTGAATCGAAGGCCCTGCTGGCGGCATTCCACATTCCGATCGCGCAGACCCTGATCGCGCGCGACCCGATGGAAGCGATGCTGATGGCGCAGCAGATGGGCTTCCCGGTGGCGATGAAGATCAACTCGCCGGACATCACCCACAAGTCCGACGTCAACGGCGTGCGCCTCGGTTTGTCGAGCGGGCAGGCGGTGCGCTCGGCCTTTGGCGAGATGCTGGCCGATGTGAAGCGCCTGCGACCCGACGCCACCCTCGAAGGCATTGTGGTCGAGCCCATGGCGGCCCGCCCGCACGCGCGCGAGGTGCTGCTGGGCATGACCTCCGACCCGGTGCTGGGACCGGTGATCGTGTTCGGCGCCGGCGGCGTCGATGTCGAAGCCTTCCGGGACCGCGCGGTGACCCTGCCGCCGCTCAACCGCTATCTGGCGCGCGACCTGATCCAGCGTACCCGCGTCGCGACCCTGCTGGGCCCGTTCCGCAACCGCCCGCCGGTCGACATGGACGCGCTGGAAAACGTGCTGCTGCGCCTGTCTGAAATGGTCTGCGAACTGCCCTGGCTGGAAGAACTGGACATCAACCCGCTTTTGGTGGACGAGCACGGCGCGCTGGCGCTGGATGCGCGCATCGTCATCGCCCCGCGCGTGCCGATGGCCGACCGCTACGGCCACATGGCGATCCACCCCTATCCGGCGCATCTGGTGACGCACTGGCAATTGCCGAGCGGAAACGACGTCGTCATCCGCCCGATCCGCCCGGAAGATGCCGAGCTGACCCAGGGCTTCGTGAAGAGCCTGTCCGCGGAATCGAAATACTTCCGTTTCATGGATGCGGTGAGCGAACTGTCCCCGGTCGCCCTGGCGCGCCTGACCCAGATCGACTACACGCGCGAAATGGCGCTCTTGGCGCTGACCGAAATCGACGGCCGCGAAGTGGAACTTGGCGTGGCGCGTTATGCCATCAATCCGGACGGGGCGTCCTGCGAATTCGCCCTGGTGGTCAACGACCAGTGGCAGAAGCAGGGCATCGGCCACAAGCTGATGGATGTGCTGATGGACGTGGCGCGCGGCCGGGGCCTGAAAGTGATGGAAGGCGAAGTGCTGAAATCCAACCGCCCCATGCTGAAGCTGGTGGAAGCCCTGGGGTTCCGGATCGAGCCGCATCCCGAGGATGAGACGGTGCGCAGGATTTCACGCGCGCTGTAGCGCGCCAGGCGAACTTTACAACCTTAGTCATTCACCACAGAGGCACAGAGACACAGAGGAAACAATCGGTTGCAGGAAGACCTGCCACCCCAACCAGTGGATGACGGCCACAGGACTTTTCCCTTGTTTTTTAACTCTGTGTCTCTGTGTCTCTGTGTCTCTGTGTCTCTGTGTCTCTGTGTCTCTGTGTCTCTGTGCCTCTGTGTCTCTGTGCCTCTGTGGTGAATGTTTTTTCCAGGATCAAGGGAACAGGCTCTGCTGGCGGGTGCAGGTCTGGTTGCGGCCGGCCTCCTTGGCAGCATAAAGCGCCTGGTCGGCCAGGCTCACCAGCACGTCCATGTCGGTCGTGCCAATTTCGCGCGTCGCCACGCCGATGCTCACAGTGAGTGTTTTTTCTGTTTGCCCGATGGCAATCCGTTTTTCGCTCAGGTTCGCGCGCAGACGTTCGGCTGAAAGCATGGCGGACTTGAGGTCGGTGTTGGGGCAGATGACCAGGAATTCCTCGCCGCCGATGCGGCAGACGCTGTCTTCACGGCGTGCCGATGCGCGCAGGATGGCCGCCGCCTCGCGCAGCACCAGGTCGCCTGCGGCGTGGCCGTGACTGTCGTTGATCTGCTTGAAATGGTCGATGTCGACCACCATCACCGAAAGCGGCAATCCGGAGCGCGAAGCAGCGCTCCAGGCCTGTTCGAGCTGGTCCATGGCCGAGCGACGGTTGGGCAGCCCGGTCAGCTGGTCGGTGAGCGCAGCGGTGGCCAGCCGCCGGTTGGCCACCGCCAGCTCGGCCGCAATCTGGCGCAGTTGCATGCGGTCTTTTTCCCAGGCGGTTTGCAACTGCACCAGCCGCTGTGCGGCGCACAGCCGGATGCGCAGCCCCTTGGCGCTGATGGCGCTGGGCACATAGCCGTCGGCGCCCGCCTCGTAGGCGTTGATCAGCTGTTCTTCGCCGTGCTCGTCGGCCGTCAGCAGGATATGCATGCGGCGGCCTTCTTCGGTTGCGCGCAGGGCCTGGCACAACTCCAGACCATCGAGCAGCGGCAGGTCGACATGCGCGATGATGACGTGGGGCAGCACCTCCATCGCCAGCGCCAGTGCGACGTTGCCGTTTTCGGCCGGATACACGGTGTGTTCACTGTCCTCGGCCAGCCGCGCCATGGTTTTGCGGCGGTTGATGGCATTGCCATCCGCCACCACGATGCGCAGCGGGGTGGCGATTTCCTTCGTTTCCTCCTCGGGCTCGTGGTGGCCGTGACAGATTTCAGCAAACGACGGCAGCGCAGTCGCCGGAATCTTCAGCAGTTCGCCCCATTCCCGCCAGCGGTCGATGACTTCGTCGATAAAGCGCCCGGCATCATCCTGGGGAATGTCGAGGTCGGTTGCCAGCGCCATCCATTCCTTCAACAGCTTCGGGCGCATATCGGCATTGGCCAGCCCGAGACTGGCCAGGCGATGCGACAGGCGCAGCATCAGCATCAAGGTGTTGGAGCGTGAGTCCTGGGGGTAATTCGGGTGTTCCGGATATTCGTATTGGGTGAGGGGCCCGATGAAGACCTTGGGCATGCCCCAGTCGGTCATCATGACGATGCCCAGTTCCGTATGGTCGGTTTCCAGGCGCGCGCGCTCATGAACGCCGATCGCCTGCGCGGGATCGGCGTGATATGCCATCAGAACCGTGTTGTACTCATCGGGATACACCGTCGCCAGCGCCAGCCGGCCCACCTGCGCCAGAAGGCCGCAGACAAACAGTTCGTCTGCCGCCGCCACGTGCACCCGCATGCCAAGCGCCTGCATGCCCAGGGCCATCAGAAGCGAATGCGACCAGTATTCCTGATAGTCGAATGCCTTGCAGGAACCGTTTCGGTACTGGTCCACCAGGGAAAACCCCAGCGCCAGTTGGCGCACCGTCGCCATGCCCTGGCGCACCACGGCTTCCTGTACCGATACCACCGGGCGTGCGATGTGCGAAGCAGTGTTGGCCAGCTTGATCAGCCGCCCGGATAGCGCGGGATCGGTCTGCACCACCCGCGCAATGTCACCCAGCGTCGCATTCTCGCGCTGGGAGATCTCAAGTATCGCCAGCGCAACTCCGCGAGGTGTCGGCAGCTGACCGCTGAGTTTGAGTTGTTCAAGCTGTGCCATCAATCAACCTGTTTCGATGAAGCGAATGTGCCACTGTTATTTACGGATGAGCGGACCGAATCAGCCCCGATGGCTGCACGGCGAGGAATGATGTCGGCTGCGTTCCGGCCGGTCGATCAAGGTCGCAGGGGGCATGCAGACAGTGGATGCTGCCAGGCGCCAAACGTCATGCGTTCATCAGGGATATCGGCAGAATTCCGACAAAATGAAGCCCGCCATGCGCCGATTTTGGCGCTGGGCGGCCGCTCAGGCCTCGCCGAGCTTTGCGTCCAGGCAGCGCAGATAAGCCGCCGAATCAAACGCCGTCTGGTAGCGCTGCACCTGCCAGATCATCTCGGCCAGGCAATCCATCACCGCGTGCTGGGCGTCCATCGCATCGCCATGCCGTTTCAGCAGGCGCTGGTAGCGGTCGCGGATGCCCGGCGGCTGGTCGATCGCCAGCTGCTCACTGATCGCGAGGTGGATCGACAGGTGCAGAAAGGGGTTGGTCTCGCCGGATTCCGGCAGGTAGTCCCGCTCGATATAACGATCGGGATGATCGAGCAGGGCGTGGTATTCGGGGTGCGCCAGCACGGCGTCGAGCGCCGGCTGCTCCGCGCCCGTCAGCGGCTGCCCGGCACGATATTTCGCCCACACATCGAAGAAGAACTGGCGAACCTGATCGCGACTGGGATTAAACATTCGTCGGTTCGGGGCTGGCGTTTGCGCCCGCCCGCCTGGGGGGCGGAGGCGGGACGGGCGGCAGGGTCTTGTGCTTGTATTCGCACAGGTCCGCGATGATGCATTCCGGACATTTCGGCTTTCTGGCCTGGCACACGTAGCGTCCATGCAGGATCAGCCAGTGATGCGCGTCGATGCGGAATTCGTCCGGGAGGGTCTTCACCAGCTTCTTTTCCACCTCCAGCACGGTTTTTCCGGGGGCGAGGCCGGTGCGGTTGGCGACGCGGAAGATGTGGGTATCGACCGCCATGGTGGGCTGGCCGAACGCGGTATTGAGAATGACGTTTGCGGTCTTGCGTCCGACGCCGGGCAACGCCTCGAGCGCGGCTCGGTCGGCCGGCACCTGGCTGCCGTGCAGTTCGATCAGCATGCGGCAGGCGGCGATGAGGTGTCGGGCCTTGCTCTTGTAGAGGCCGATGGTCTTGATGAACTCGGCCAGGCCCTCCTCGCCTAGTGCGTAGATCGCCTCGGGCGTGTTGGCAATTGGAAACAGCCGGCGCGTCGCCAGGTTGACCCCCTTGTCGGTGGACTGCGCCGACAGCACCACCGCCACCAGCAGTTCGAACGGCGTCGTGTATTCGAGCTCGGTGGTGGGATGCGGATTGGCGGCGCGCAGGCGGCTGAAGATTTCGTGTCGCTTGGCAGGATTCATCGTTCGGCGCTCATCGAATCCGGATCATGGTTCGGCGGGCAAAGACCCGTGCGACATACGGATTGCGCTTCATGCCGGCATCGGCGCGGCGGCGTGGACGCGCCGCTCGGCGCGCGCCTTCTGCCAGTTGTGTGCGGCGATCAGGAGGCCCAGCGCGATGAAGGCACCGGGCGGCAGGATGGCGAGCAGAAAGCCCTGGTAGTTGGGCAGCACGTGCAGCACGAACTGCTTCGCTTCATCGCCGAACACCAGGTCGATGCCCGACAGCAGCGTGCCCTGGCCGGCGAGTTCGCGCATGCCGCCCAGCACCACCAGCACCATCGTCAGGCCCAGGCCCATCGCCATGGCGTCGACCACGCTGTGCAGCGGCCGGTTCTTCGAGGCGAAGGCGTCGGCGCGCGCCAGCACGATGCAATTGGTGGTGATGAGTGGAATGAAAATGCCCAGCACCAGATACAGCGGATGCACGAAGGCATTCATCACCAGGTCGACCACCGTGACCAGCGCAGCGATGATGAGGACGAATACCGGGATGCGGATCTCGTGCGGCACGAAATGGCGCACGCTCGATACCGCGCCGCTGGCGGTGACCATCACCAGCATGGTCGCCAGCCCCAGCGACAGCGCGTTGACCAGGGTGTTGCTGATGGCGAGCAGCGGGCACAGGCCGAGCAGCTGCACCAGGCCGGCGTTCTGCTTGCTGAGGCCGTTTTGAAACAGGGTGCGGAATTCGTTCATCGTCATCATGGGGTTTTCTCCTTGAGCTGCTTGACGGGCTTGGGCTTTTCGGGGGCAGGCGGTGCAACCAGCGCTGCACGGTGACGCGCAAAATAATCGAGTGCGCCCCGGACGGCCTTGACCACGGCGCGAGGCGTGATGGTGGCGCCGGCGCGGGCGTCGAACTGGCCGCCATCCTTGACTACCTTCCAGCGTTTGGTTTCGGGCGAAACAAGCGACTTGCCGACAAACTGCTCGATCCACGGGCTCTTGCTGCGGACGATGTAGTCGCCCAGCCCGGGGGTTTCACGGTGGGCGGTGACGCGCACGCCGGTGACGGTGCCGTCCACATCGATCCCGACCACCAGATCAATGCTGCCACCATAGCCGTCCGGCGCGATCGCTTCAAGCACCACCGCTGTGATCGTCTCGCCGCGGCGGGCGATCCACATCGCCGTAGGTTGGCGCGTGCCCAGCAGTTCATGCGGCGGCAGGGTCTGCTGGCTGGCGAGCAGGTCGTTGTCGTACAGCGCAGGCGGCAGCACCTGCGTCAGCAGCGACAGCTTTTCGGCCTGGCGGCTGCGCTCGATGGTCGGCTCCGTGCGGGCGAAGGTGAAGGCCAGCAGCGCGGTGGCGACCAGCGCGAAGACGAACAGGATCGTCCCGGTTCGCAGCGCGTTGCTGCCAGCGGCCTTGATCTGCGGAATCACGTCGGCGGCGCCTTGCTGCGGCGAGCGTCGGTGCCGTAGACGCGCGGCTGGGTGTACTGGTCGATCAGCGGCACCGCGAGGTTCATCAGCAGAATCGCGAACGCCACCCCGTCCGGGTAGCCGCCCCAGGTGCGGATGATGATGGTGAGCAGGCCCGCGCCGAAGCCGAAGATCAGTTTGCCGCGCGGCGTGGTCGCGCCCGACACCGGATCGGTGGCGATGAAGAAGGCGCCTAGCATCACC
>JAHJNP010000239.1 GCA_018820745.1 Gammaproteobacteria bacterium | reverse complement strand
CTCGGACAAGCCCTACTTCCACTTCGTGCCGTCGAATCCGTGGGTCGCCATGGGCTGGCGCGAGCGGTCCGACATCGCCTTCCCGATCGGGCCCTATCTCGAATCGCGCGGCATCAAGTTCATCCACAGCGGAGTCAAGCGGATCCAGCCCGACGTCATCCAGGTCGATCTGGAGAACGGCGACGTGCTGTTCTACGACACCCTGCTGATCGCCACCGGCGCGACCGGGTTGACCGACGAAATCCCCGGCCTCGCCGAGCACACCCATTCGGTGATCCATGTCGACCAGGCCGAACGCGCCCTGGCGGCGTATCGCGAATTCGTGCGCCATCCTGGCCCCATCGTGGTGGGTGCGGCACCGGGCGCCAGCGTGCTGGGGCCGCTCTACGAATACGCCTTCCTGATCGACGCCGATCTCAAGCGGCGCAACATCCGCGAGCGGGTGCCGATCACCCTGGTGACCCCGGAACCCTGGCCCGGCCACCTCGGGCTGGGCGGCGAGGGCGCCAGCCGCGGCGCGGTGACCGCCGCTCTGATGGATACCAAAATCAGCGTGATCTGCAACGCGCGGACGCTGCGCATCGAGCCGGATACCATCCATGTGGTCGAACTCGACGCCGCCGGCAACGAAAAACAGACCCACACCCTGCCCTATGCCTATTCGGTGTACTGGCCGGCCTTCGGCGGCGTACCGGGGGTGCGCAACGCGCCCGGGCTGGTCAACGAGCGTGGGCTGGTGGTGGTGGACGAATATCTGCGCAACCCCGACTACCCCAACGTGTTCGCCCTCGGCGCCTGCGTGGCGCAACCGCCGGTGGACAGAACACCGGTGCCGGTGGGCGCGCCCGACTCGGTGTATTCGATCCAGAAGGCTGGCGAGATCGTAGTGCAGAACATCCTCGCCCAGCTCGGCGATGCGCCGCTGGTCAGCCATGTGCCGCAGCGCGCCAAGTGGCTGACCGACATGGGCAATACCGGCGCGGCCTATCTGTCGGAGCCGCAGGTGCCGCTGCGCGACATCAACTGGATGCGCCAGGGCCGCTGGGTGCACCAGGCCAAGGTCGATTTTGAAAAATATTTCGTCAACAAGATCCGCCTGCAGCCTGTGGGCCAGACGCCCTCGGCCGCCTCCCGGCTTGCCGGCGTGATGAGCGGGATGCTGGCGGGACCGGGCGGCACGCCGGCGCCGGCAGCCCCCCCCGCTGGCGGCGGCAAGCCGCTGGAAATCCGCCTGCCGCAGGACCCCTGCATCGAACTGCGGGCGCTCGCCAAATCGCTGGGGCGCGAGCCCAACACGCTGGCGGCCGAGCTGCTTGCCGCCGCGGTGACCGACGCCAAGTCCTATCTGAGCGATGCCGGGGTCGAGGCGATGGCGCTCGCGCGACGCGAACTGCTGGTGGAAGACCTGCCGGAACGCCAGCCGGGCGTCGAGTTCCACGGCGGCGGCACCTGACCGCAATCGCCGTAGAACTTCTTGCAGCCGCCAACAGGAGAACCCAAGCATGAGCACCGACCTGACCGAACGCGATGCCGAAGGCTATTTGATCGACCCTGCCGACTGGAACGAGGACGTCGCCCGCGCCCTGGCCGAGGAGGAGAACATCCAGCTGAACGACGACCACTGGGACGTCATTCGCTTCATGCGCGAGTACTACGAGGAACACCAGGTCGCGGCCGACGCGCGCTTCGTCATCAAGCATCTGGCCGAACGCATGGGACGGGAAGCGCAGAAGAAACTGTTCGAGCTGTTTCCCTACGGCTACGTCAAGCAGGCCTGCAAGATTGCCGGCATGCGGCGCCCACGTGCCTGGAGCACGGGCTGATCCAAGAAAACCCATCAGCCCGTCATTCCCCATGGCTTTAATCCCCGTCGAAGACCTGCAGAAGCGTCCGCCGCTCGCCGGCTGGGCGCCCTTCGCACTCGGCTTCCGGCCTTTCTTCCTCGCCGCCGGCGTCTTCGCCGTGCTGCTGATGGCGCTGTGGCTGCTGGTGCTGCGCGGCAGCCTCGACCTCGGCGAACTGTCGCCGCAGGTCTGGCACGGCCACGAAATGCTGTTCGGTTTCGCCGTGGCGGTAATCGCCGGCTTTCTGCTCACCGCCGCGCAGAACTGGACCGGCATCCCCATGCTGTCCGGCCCGCCGCTCGCCGCGCTGTTCCTGCTGTGGCTGGCAGGGCGGCTGGGCTTCCTGGTGCCGGGCCTGCCGGTGGAGTGGGTTGCGCTGGTCGACCTGGCGTTCCTGCCGGCGGTGGCGCTGGTGCTTGCCGTGCCCATCATCAAGGCGAGGCAGTTGAACAACGCCCCCTTCCCCGTCATGTTGCTGGTGCTGACGGCGGCCAATGCGCTGGTGCATCTGGACGCGCTCGGCTGGACAGACACAGCCGCACTTGGCTTGCACCTCGCCACCTATGTGGTGGTGACGATGATGGTGGTGATGGGCGGACGGGTCATTCCCAGCTTCACCGACAACAAGCTGCACACCCGCGCGCGACGCTGGAAAATCGTCGAGATCCTGGCGCCGGCCGCCACCGTTGGCGCCCTGCTTGCCGCGCTGGTCGCGCCCTATTCGCCCGTCACCGCCCTGTTCGCGGCAATTGCGGCGGCGGCGCATGGCATCCGGCTGGCGGGCTGGTACACGCACACATTCTGGTCGGTGCCGCTGCTGTGGATCCTGCACCTGGGCTATGCCTGGATCGCGCTCGGCTTCGCGCTGCTGGCCCTGTCGGCAGCCGGGATCAGCACCGCGGCCGTCAGTTCGCTGCATGCCTTCACCGCCGGCGGCATCGGCGTGCTGACCCTGGGCATGATGGCGCGGGTCTCGCTCGGCCACACCGGGCGGGTGCTGGAGCCGGCGTCGCTGATGACGCGGGCCTTCGTCGCGATCAATCTCGCGGCGCTGCTTCGCGTCGCGCTGCCGCTGCTTTTCCCCGGCGTGTACGCGCAGAGCATGACGGCTGCCGGACTGCTGTGGATGGCCGCGTTCGGCCTGTTCGTCTGGGTGTATGCGCCGATGCTGCTGCGCCCGCGGGTCGACGGCAAACCGGGCTGAGCAGGCGTTCCAAAGCTCAACGTTTAAAATAGCGGGCTCAGGCGGATAGCAGCGACGGCTCCGGGTGCAGGCAGACTCCGAACGGCCCTGGTTTCCGGCGATCAAACCCCCGGTCATTCAACGTGAAACACACCCCTATGCGCCAGCCCGAACTGCTGGCACCCGCCGGCTCGCAAACCATGCTCGAAACCGCGCTCGCCTTCGGCGCCGATGCGGTGTATGCCGGCCAGCCGCGCTACAGCCTGCGCGTCCGCAACAACAGCTTCCGTGACGAAGTCGCGCTGGGGGCCGGCATCGAATACGCGCACAGCCGGGGCAAGCAGTTCTTCGTCGTCAGCAACATCTTCCCGCACAACAGCAAGCTGAAAACCTACCTGGCCGACATGGCGCCGGTCATCGCCCTCAAGCCGGACGCGCTGATCATGGCCGACCCCGGCCTGATCGACATGATTCGCGAAACCTGGCCCGACATGCCCATCCACCTGTCGGTACAGGCCAACACCGTCAACTACGCAGCGGTGCGGTTCTGGAAAAAACTCGGCATCCGCCGCGTCATCCTGTCGCGTGAACTCTCGCTCGACCAGGTTGCCGAGATCCGCCAGGAATGCCCGGACATGGAACTCGAAGTCTTCGTGCACGGCGCGCTGTGCATCGCCTACTCCGGCCGCTGCCTGCTCTCCGGCTACTTCAACCACCGCGACCCCAACCAGGGCGCCTGCACCAACTCCTGCCGCTGGGAATACAACACCCTCCCCGGCAAGGAAGCGCCGGACGGCGACGTGTATCTGCTGGAAGAAAAACAGCGCGCCGGCAGCTACATGCCCATCGAACAAGACGAGCACGGCACCTACATCCTCAACTCGAAAGACCTGCGCGCCATCGAACACGTGCAGCGGCTGACCGAAATCGGCATCGACTCGCTCAAGATCGAAGGCCGCACCAAGTCGCCCTACTACGTGGCACGCACCTGCCAGACCTATCGCCAGGCCATCGACGATGCCGTCGCCGGCCGCCCGCTCGATCCGGCCCTGCTACGCGAACTCGACGGCCTGGCCAACCGGGGCTATACCGGCGGCTTCTACGAACGCCACCCGGATCGCGAATACCAGAGCTACCTGAAGAGCCATTCCGAGTCGGACCGCAGTCTGTATGTCGGCGACGTCCTGTCGTATGACGCGGCAGGCCTGGCCGAGATCGACGTGAAGAACCGGTTTTCGGTCGGCGACCGCATCGAACTCATCCACCCCAGGGGCAACCTGGAACTGACGATTACCACCATGCAAGGCCGGGACGGCACCCCGGTCAACGTCGCCCCGGGCAGCGGCCATCGCGTCAGCCTTCCCCTGCCGGCAGGCTATGAGGGCGCATTCGTCGCGCGCTTTGTCGCAGAGCACGACCCAACACCTGCCATCGCGCCCCCAGGCAGATAAGTCTGCATGAGCATGGTCGGCCTAACGCCCAGCCATGCAAATGAGCCGCGCACGTGGGTGCAGCCAGCAAACGTTACTGCAAGCTTTTGATTCATGAGACAAGCAAAGAATGGCCAAGGATTACAACGCAGATTCGATCAAGGTTCTCAAAGGACTTGAGCCCGTCAGGGCTCGCCCCGGCATGTACACACGGACCGATAGTCCACTTCATGTCATCCAGGAGGTTATCGATAACTCAGCAGATGAAGCTTTGGCGGGGCATGCCACCCAGATCGGTGTCCGATTGTGTGTGGATGGCTCTGTCAGGGTCAGCGATGATGGACGAGGCATCCCTGTAGACCTCCATCCTCAGGAAAAAGAGCCCACGGTCGTGGTGGTGCTGACCCGTCTGCACGCCGGGGGCAAGTTCGATAAAACCTCCGGCGAAGGGGCTTACGCTTTCTCCGGTGGCCTGCACGGTGTTGGCGTCTCGGTGACCAATGCCCTCTCCACCCGTCTAACCGTGACGGTGAAACGAGACGGCCAGATCAATGAAGTCGTGTTTGCGGATGGAGGAAAGGTCAGCAAGAAGCTCGCTGTCGTCGGCAAGTGCGCCAGGAAAGAGTCGGGCACAACGATTCAGGTCTGGCCCGACCCGGTCTTCTTCGACTCTCCCAAAATCCCCGAGCGTGAACTCGCTCGTCTGCTGCGCGCCAAGGCCGTACTGCTGCCTGGCGTCACCTTCCGGCTGGAGATCGAACGTAACGACGCTGTGGATGAGCAAGTCTATTGCTACCAAGGCGGGCTGTCCGACTACCTGTCCGAACAGGTCCCCCCTGACGAAGCCTTGGTTCCTGTCTTCGCTGGCGAGTCCTACGCGGACGGCACCAACGGGTTTGCCAAGGGCGAAGGTGCGGCTTGGGCGGTGACCTGGGCGGAATCCGGTAGCTTCTCTGAATCCTACGTCAATCTGATTCCGACCCTGCAGGGCGGCACCCATGAGGCCGGTCTGCGCGCCGGCGTCTTCGATGCGGTGAAGTCATTTGCAGAACATCACGCGCTGCTTCCGCGCGGTGTGCAGTTGCGCCAGGAAGATGTCACGGGGCGCATGTCCTTCGTTCTCTCCACGCGACTGCTTGACCCCCAGTTCCAGGGCCAGGTGAAGGAAAAGCTCAACTCACGCGAGGCGGTGAAGCTCGTTTCGACAATGAGTCGCGATCCTTTCGAAGTCTGGCTCAATGGCCACGTGGAGTATGGCAAGGCCATCGCCGAGATGGCGGCCAAGGCAGCAGCGAACCGTCTCAAATCCGCCCAGAAAACCGAGAAGCGGAAAACCTCCGGGGTCGCTGTGCTGCCCGGCAAGCTTTCGGACGCCGCCACGGACGACCCGGTTATTCGTGAAATATTCCTCGTCGAGGGGGATTCCGCCGGCGGCAGTGCGAAACAGGCACGGGACCGCGAAACCCAGGCCATCCTGCCCTTGCGGGGCAAGGTGATGAACTCATGGGAAACCGACCCCAACGCGCTCTACGCCAACAAGGAAATCCACGACATCGCGGTCGCGCTCGGGGTGGAGCGGCACAAGCTGGGGGACAACCCGGACCTCGCCGGCCTGCGCTACCACAAGGTCGTGATCATGACCGACGCCGACGTCGACGGCGCGCACATTTCCACCCTGCTGCTGACGCTCTTCTTCCGCCACTTTCCGAAGCTGGTCGAGCAGGGGCACATCTATGTGGCGCAGCCGCCCCTCTACCGGGTGGACTCGCCGGCCAAGGGCAAGAAACCCGCCCGCCGCCAATACGCCCTCGATGACGGCGAGCTGGTGGCGATCAAGGACCGCCTCGCTTTGGACGGAATCAAGCCTGAGGCGATCGAGGTCGGTCGCTTCAAGGGCCTGGGCGAGATGAACCCGTCCCAGCTTCGTGAAACCGCGATGGACCCGGCCACCCGGCGCGTCCTTCCGGTGCTCGCCACAGCCGACGAAATGCACGAGGCGCTGAAGCTGTTCGACATGCTGATGGGCAAGAGCGCTGCCGCCGATCGGCGCGACTGGATGGAAGCGAAGGGCAATCTGGTGGAGGCTGACGTATGACCAAGGCGGTTGAAACCCACACCCTGGATCTCTTCGGCAACCCGGATGAAACGTCTTCTCCGTCCACGCCACCTCCCCCGCCGTCTTCCGGTGACGACGGTTTGAGTGGTGAAGAAGGGCTGCCACTGGGCATTTATGCTGAGCGCTGCTACCTGGCATACGCGATGAGCGTGGTGAAGGGCCGTGCGCTGCCCTACGTCGAGGACGGCATGAAGCCCGTTCAACGCCGCATCCTCTACTCCATGCGCGAGATGGGTCTGACGTCCAGTACCAAGCACGTCAAGTCTGCCCGCGTGGTGGGCGACGTGATCGGCAAGCTCCATCCTCACGGCGACCAGTCCGTCTACGACGCCATGGTCCGCATGGCCCAGGGCTTCACCCTGCGCTATCCGCTGATCGACGGCCAAGGCAACTTCGGGTCGCGCGACGGCGACGGCGCGGCAGCGATGCGCTACACGGAAAGCCGCCTTACACCCGTCGCCGAACTGCTCCTGTCGGAGATCGACATGGGGACAGTGGACTTCGTGCCCAACTACGACGGCGCCTTCAAGGAACCCGCCCTGCTTCCGGCCCGGCTGCCCATGCTCCTGGCCAACGGGGCGTCCGGCATCGCCGTCGGCATGGCCACCGAGATTCCCTCCCACAACCTGCGCGAACTCGGTTCCGCGGCCATCGCCATCCTGAAAAAACCCGCGATCAGCCTCGACGGCATTCTTTCTCTTGTGCCCGGCCCCGATTTCCCCGGCGGTGGGCGGATCATCACCTCTTCCGCAGATCTTCGCGCGGTGTATGAATCGGGGCGCGGCAGTGTGCGCGTTCGTGCGCAATGGACGGTGGAGCAGCTTGCACGCGGCCAATGGCGAATCGTGGTCACCGAACTGCCGCCTGGCGTTTCCACCGCCCAGGCGTTGACCCAGATCGAGGCGCTGGCCAACCCGCAACCCAAGACAGGCAAGAAGGAACTGTCGCCGGAACAGAAGAACCTCAAGCAGGCGATCCTCGCCCTCCTGGACAGCACACGCGACGAATCAGACGAGAAAAATCCGGTTCGCCTGGTCCTGGAACCCAACTCACGGAACCACGATCCCGAGACCTTCATGCGTTTTTTCCTGGCCCAGACCAGTCTGGAAACCAATGTGCCGGTCAACCTCACGGTGATCGGCCGGGATGGCCGTCCCGGCCAGAAGGGTCTGGTGGCGTTGATCGCCGAATGGGCCGGCTTCCGGGTCGACACCGTGCGACGCCGCAGCCAGCATCGGCTCGAAGTGGTGAACCGGCGCGTCCACATCCTGGAAGGACGACTGACCATCCTCCTGAACATCGACGAGGTGATCCGGGTCATTCGCGAGTCGGACGATCCGAAGTCCGACCTGATGGCCGCTTTCGACCTCACCGAGGTGCAGGCCGATGACATCCTGGACATTCGCCTGCGTCAGCTCGCCCGGCTTGAATCCATCAAGATCGAGAAGGAATTGAAGGAATTGATCGGCGAACGCGACGAACTCAACCGCATCCTGGGCGACGGCAATGCCCTGACGTCTCTGGTCATCGACGAGATCCGCGCCGACATGAAGAAATACGGCGATGACCGTCGCACCCGCATCGAGGCAGCGCAGTCGGTGACCGCCTCAACGACGAGCGAAGAGTCCATGGTGGACGAACCGGTGACCGTCATCGTGTCACTGAATGGCTGGCTTCGCACCCGGCAAGGCCATGGTGTCGACCGGGCATCCATCCAGTACAAGGCGGGCGATGGAGAAATGGCGGTTATCGAAACCCGGACGGTGAATCCGCTCATCCTCATGGACAGCAGCGGCCGCACGTATACGCTTCGCATCTCCGACTTGCCCTCCGGTCGCGGCGATGGGGTTCCGTTCACAAGTCTCGTTGATCTGGCCAAGGGCGCGAAGCTGATTCATGCCCTTTCGGCGCCGCCAGAATCCCGCTGGCTGGCATCCACCACGGTGGGCTACGGATTCATTGCCAAGTGTGCCGACATGATGTCCCGGCAACGGGCTGGCAAGGCGTTCATGACGGTCGAGGATGGCCAAATTCCCCTGCCTCCGGCCCCGACAACGGGCGACTGGGTTGCGGTTGCGGCAAGCAACGGCAAGGCCCTGGTGTTCCCCATCGAAGAAGTCAAGGAAGGCACCGGCGGCAAGGGCGTGCAGCTGATCAAGCTCGACGCGGGTGAAAAGATGACGGCGCTGACCGTATTCGACGGCCAGACCCTCATGGTGGAAGGCGCCGGAAAGGGCAAGCGCAGCGGCAGGCTGAAACTTTCGGGCGAGAACCTGGAACGCTACCGGACCCACCGAGCGAAGAAAGGCAGCCTCCTCGAAAAAGGGATGGTCGCGAGCAGGCTCTGGACAGATTGATCCCTGTCCTATCTCTCATTGGTGCCGTCGCGCAGCGTCGACAAGCTTCTCTCGGCTACTCGACACGTCAACGTCTTCTGTTCGGCCAAAGCGGAC
This sequence comes from Gammaproteobacteria bacterium, assembly GCA_018820745.1. Classification (GTDB taxonomy): domain Bacteria; phylum Pseudomonadota; class Gammaproteobacteria; order Burkholderiales; family Thiobacillaceae; genus Thiobacillus. The sequence continues at coordinate 3,075 of JAHJNP010000239.1, read as the reverse complement.
TCAGTGGCAACCCACTATGATTGACGGCAACCAGGCCATGAACGGACAGTCGGGCTGGTCACCTCGGCAGTATCGTGAACGGTGCGAATTCAATCGAACATCCGCGGTGGATGTCACGGAAGGCGGCTTCGCACCGCCCCCCCAGCCTACCTAGAGATTATCAAATGGGCTTGTCACAGATTTGGTGACTTGGATTACATGCGTATAGATCATGGTCGTCTGCAAACTTCGGTGGCCGAGCAATAGCTGGATCGTGCGGATATCCGTCCCTGATGCCAGCAGGTGCGTTGCGAACGAATGTCTGAGCGTATGGACGCTGGCGTGTTTGTGAATCCCGGCCCGGTTCTTCGCGTCCCGAAATGCCCGCTGTATGGTCGAATCCGAGGTATGCCAGCGGGCCAGGCGCCCACTTTCACCCCAGGGACGCAGCACCGTGGACGGAAAGACAAACTGCCACCCGAAGGAAGAGATGAGGCAGATGGGTATTTTCGGGCCAGCGCGCTTGGCATGGGAGCGAGCCCAGCACCATGAGAGAGGTCTCGCTTATGGAGTTCAGCCACCCGCAGTAAGTGTTGGTTCAGCGGCGCATGCAAAAGCAGCGGCAGCAGGGTCGTGCGATCCTTGCCCCCTTTGCCATCCCGGATGTTGAGGGCTCCAGAGGAGAAGTCGATGTCCTTCACGCGGAGCGTCACACATTCGCCCACCCTCAACCCCGCCCCGTACATCAGTTCCGCCATCAGGCGCGGAACCCCAGTCATTTGCTCCAGGACCGCCTTCACCTCCTCACGGCTCAACACGACGGGCACTCGATGGCGTCGCTGGATACGTTTGAGCCCTGCAAGCTCTCCTAACGGCTTCTGCAGCACCGAGTCATAGAGGAATACGAGGGCATTCAGTGCCTGCGTTTGGGTAGATGCCGCAACCCGACGCTCGACCGCCAAGTGATTCAGAAAAGCCTCGACTTCAGCCCCACCCAGGATGTTGGGGTGCTGCTTGTCGTTGAAGTAAATGTATTGCCGGATCCAGTAACGGTCCTCTGTGCGTGGGCTGAGATGGCGCCGGCGGCAAACGATAGAGACCTGATCCAGTAGACGGGGTGGGGTGGGTTGACCCCATGAGGTTAGCTCCTAGTTGAGGGAAAAAAACGGGAGCATAATCCATCAGCTGCCGGTCTCCTTTTTCATAACGTAATATAGAGACCGGTCTTGTGGAATATTCATAACAATCAACACATTAAATCATGTTTGCCGCTGTCTCTATATTAATAAATGTCCGGGCCCATGGGTCTCTTGAATAACTGTTAGGCACCCTCGTGGTAACGCCCTCGTCATGTCGGATAAGTAAGGTGATCGCGCCCGAATCAACCTTGGAGAAGAAAATGAAACGCCTGCTGTACGCCGCTATTGTCTTTGTGCTCCAGCTATTTGCACCTGCTGTCAACGCACAGGTGGACTGGGATTTCGTTATTGAAACTCCCAACATTGTCATTGGGCCTACCGAGTCTTTTTCGGTCCTTGGCAAGATTACCAACCTTTCTACCTCCACGTCGGTGCTGTCAATTTATGAACCTTGCCCACTGTGTGTGTTCCCAGTCGGTATGTTCATAGGTGCGTCCGACTCAAGGCCTTTTGATGTGTTCTCGGTCGATCAAAGTCCGACCATTGCGACCCTTCCCGGCCACAGTCTCAACCCGGGAGAGAGTTTCTACTTTACTGTTTATACCGTATCACCACTCATTGGCGCGGTTCCAACTGGAAGCTACGACTTCATCTTCAACGATCTCTATATTCAACCTTATGGTTTCAACAGCGGCGGTCCTGTGCACATAGCAGTTGTTCCAGAACCATCTGCTTCAGTGCTCATGCTAGCTGGTCTGGGCATCTTGGGTATTGCCCTTCGTCTCAGCAAGGCTTATGCCTAACCACACTTCGAGAGGGACGCTCCAACAGCCGGCTCCGCCGCCTGTTTCCGCGCCCCTCAAGCTCAACGTTATGCGTCATGAACCTCGTCGATGAAATTCGTCAGTCTTGGAGTTGGGTCGGGCTTGACCCCGTTGAAGTCGTCGGCGAAAACGACTTCGGAAATCTCATGGTCAAAGATGCTGAGGGGAAATACTGGCGCCTTTGCCCAGAAGATTGCTCCTGCAGCGTGGTCGCTGCCAACCGCCAAGAACTGGATGCGCTATCAACCAACCAAGAGTTCTTGCACGACTGGTACATGCGTGCGCTCGTTGAACTTGCACGCGAGAAATGCGGGCCGTTATCTGAGGGCCGAAAATATTGCCTCAAGATTCCTGGTCTGCTGGGGGGCGAGTACGGTGGTGACAATATCGCAACAGCCCCTTTGGTCGAACTCGTGCGTATTTCAGGCGACATCGCAAAGCAGACACATGGTCTCCCAGACGGTGCAGCTGTAAAGCTAAAGGTGGTGGATTGAAAACGCATAACCAGTCATTCCAGCGGACCGTCAAAAAGCTGCGCTTTTTGCCGCCCGCTGAATTCGTACGTTGAATGGCGCTTTGACCGTTAAGTGGCGATCACCGGTCATATGGAGTAGTCAGCCTGACCGGCCGCAATGGCCGAACAAGAGACGGTCTGGCACCTCAACCTGAACTTCGGCTTCCGGCCGGGAGCGTGAATTCCGTCGGTTTCCGATACCGGCACGGGCCTGTCATTGCGTCAGCAGATGAAGCCTGACAATGACCCCGGCTCCTTCAGAACTGGCCATCGAAGCCCGCGCATTGACGCGTGCGGCCAAACCGGTGCAGGCTTGGGGCCTCCCGTTATTCGCCGACATCCATGTCCCTCCGCTCGCTTTGCATGCGCTGGCTCGCGCTCTTCGCTTTGTTTTCCACCTCGGTGCTGGCCGCCTCGCCCGACGGCGTGGTGGCGGTATCGCACCCGGCGGCGGCCGCTGCCGGCGCGCGCATGCTGGCGGCGGGCGGCAATGCCGTGGATGCGGCAGCGGCGGTGCAGTTCGCGTTGAACGTGGTCGAGCCGCAGTCGTCCGGCATCGGCGGCGGCGGCTTCATGCTGATCCATCTGGCGAAAACCGGCGAGACCTTCATCGTCGATT
>JAHJNP010000238.1 GCA_018820745.1 Gammaproteobacteria bacterium | reverse complement strand
CCCAACCGGCTGCAGCACTACTACCAGTTCCAGGTGGTTCTGAAACCGGCGCCGGCGGACATTCTGGAGCTGTATCTCGGCTCGCTCGAGGCGCTGGGCTTCGACCTGAAGAAGAACGACGTGCGCTTCGTCGAGGACGACTGGGAAAACCCCACGCTCGGCGCCTGGGGACTGGGCTGGGAGGTGTGGCTGAACGGCATGGAAGTCACCCAGTTCACGTACTTCCAGCAGGTCGGCGGCATCGATGTGAAGCCGATCACCGGCGAGATCACCTACGGCCTGGAGCGCCTGGCGATGTACCTGCAGGGCGTGGAAAGCGTGTACGACCTGGTCTGGACCGAGGGGCTCACCTACCGCGACGTCTACCACCAGAACGAGGTCGAACAATCGACTTACAACTTCGAGCACAGCGACGTCGAGTTCCTGCTCGCCGCCTTTTCCGCGCACGAGCAGACGGCGCAGGAGCTGGTGGCGGCGCAGCTTGCGCTGCCGGCCTATGAGCAGGTGCTGAAGGCCGCGCACACCTTCAACCTGCTCGATGCGCGCGGCGCGATTTCGGTGACCGAGCGCGCGGCCTACATCGGCCGCATCCGCAACCTGGCGCGGGCGGTGGCGAAGAGCTATCTCGACAGCCGCGCGCGGCTCGGCTTTCCGATGGCGCCGCGTGCGTGGGCGGACGAAGTGACGGCGGACATGGCAAAGAAGGCGGCGGCATGAGCACCGATGTGATGAAGGCAGCAAATTTACTGGTTGAATTGTTCGTCGAGGAACTGCCGCCCAAGGCGCTGAAGAAGCTGGGCGAGGCCTTCGCTGGCGCGCTGGCCGAGAGTCTGGTTGCGCAGGGGTTGGCCGATTCAAATGCCACGGTCACCCGGTTCGCTTCGCCGCGCCGCCTCGGCGTGCATGTCGAGAACGTTCTGGCGCGCGCGGCCGACAAGCCGGTATCGACCAAGCTGATGCCGGTTGCCGTCGGTCTCGATGCGGACGGCAAGGCCACGCCTGCGCTGGTGAAGCGCTTGGCTGCGCTGGGCGCCGATGCGTCCGCAGTCGGCCAGTTGCGCCGCGCGGCGGACGGCAAGAACGAAGCGCTGTTCCACGACAGCATCGCGCCGGGAACGACGCTCGCCGACGGCCTGCAGCATGCGCTCGAAACCGCGATGGCGAAGCTGCCGATCCCGAAGGTGATGCAGTACCAGCTGGCCGACGGCTGGAGCAGCGTCAACTTCGTGCGTCCAGTGCACGGCGTGGTCGCGCTGCACGGCGCCGACATCGTGCCGTTGTCCGTGCTGGGCTTGCAGGCCGGGCGCGACACGCAGGGCCATCGCTTCGAGGCGCGCGTCAGCCCCGTGGTGATTCAAAGCGCAGACAGCTACGCCAGCCAATTGAAAGACGAAGGCGCGGTGATCGCCAGCTTCGCCGAACGGCGTGCCGAGATCGTCCGCCAGTTGCAGGCGGCCGCTGCGCCGTCAGGCTTGAAGCCCATCGAGGACGACGCCCTGCTGGATGAAGTCACCGCGCTGGTCGAGCGCCCCAATGTGCTGGTCGGCCAGTTCGAGCAAGCCTTCCTCGAAGTGCCGCAGGAATGCCTGATTCTCACCATGAAGGCGAACCAGAAGTACTTCCCCTTACTGGACAGGAGCGGGAAGCTGACCCACCAGTTCCTCATCGTGTCCAACATCTCGCCCGCCGATGCGTCGGCCGTGATCCAGGGCAACGAGCGCGTGGTGCGCCCGCGTCTGGCTGATGCCAAGTTTTTCTTCGATCAGGACCGCAAGAAGACCCTGGGTTCGCGCGTGCCGGGCTTGGCGAAGGTCGTGTATCACAACAAGCTCGGCAGCCAGGGCGATCGGGTCGAACGCGTCCGCGCCATCGCCCGCTGGGTGGCTGGAAAAATCGGCGCCGATGTCGGTCTGGCGGATCGCGCAGCGGAGCTCGCCAAGGCCGATCTGCTGACCGACATGGTGGGCGAATTCCCCGAACTGCAGGGCATCATGGGCGGCTATTACGCGCGCCATGACGGCGAGGACGAGCGGGTCGCGCAGGCCATCGCGGACCAGTATCTGGTGCGCCGCGACGAGACGGAAGACGTCTCCAACCTCATCAGTGAAGTGCTGCAGATCGCCGACAGGATGGAGACGCTGGTGGGCATCTGGGGGATCGGGCTGAAGCCAACGGGCGACAAGGATCCGTTCGCCCTGCGCCGCCACGCGCTCTCGGTCATCAAGTCCTTCCAGCTGCTGGGGGCCGTGTTTGCCCGGGACAAGGCGGAATTGCCATTGAGCCTCGACGAACTGATCGAGTTCAGTTTGTCGGTCTTCCCTGCGGGCATGCTGGACGCCAATGTGGCGGAAGAGCTCAAGCTCTTCATCTACGAACGCAATGCTAACCAGTTGACGCCCGTGTTCGGCGCCGAGGCGGTGGCCGCCGTGTTTTCGAACCTGCCGCCGCTGCATGACGTTGCCAAGCGGCTGCGTGCGGTGCAGGCGTTTGCCTTGCTGCCGGAGTCGCCCAGCCTGGCTGCGGCGAACAAGCGCGTCGGCAACATCCTGAAGAAAGCCGAAGGCCCGGTAGGCGATGCGCCCGATCCCGCACGCTGCATCGAAGCAGCAGAAAAAGACCTGGTGGCCGCGCTGGCGGACATAGGATTGAAAGCCGACACGGATTTCGAGGCGGGCGACTACACTGCCTCGCTGCAGACGCTGGCCGCGCTGAAAACCCCGGTCGATGCCTTCTTCGATCAGGTGATGGTCAACGCCGACGATCCCGCCCTCAAGGCCAACCGCCTGGCGCTGCTGAACCAGTTGCACCGGACCATGAACCGGGTTGCGGACTTGTCGCGGCTGGCGGCGTAAACTTTCGCGCATGAAGCTCATCATCCTCGACCGCGACGGCGTCATCAATTTCGATTCCGACCAGTTCATCAAGAGCCCGGACGAATGGAAACCCATTCCCGGCAGCCTGGAAGCGATCGCGCGGCTGACGCGCGAGGGCTGGCGGGTGGTGGTGGCGACCAACCAGTCCGGCCTGGCGCGCGGGCTGTTCGAGATGACGACGCTCAACGCCATCCACGCCAAGATGCACAAGGCGGTGGGACAGGCGGGCGGGCGCATCGAGGCGGTGTTCTATTGCCCGCATTCGGCCGAAATGGATTGCGGCTGCCGCAAGCCCAAGCCGGGGCTGTTCGACGAGATCGCCACGCGTTATGGCCGCGACCTGCGAGACGTGCCCGCCGTCGGCGATTCGCTGCGCGACCTGCTGGCGGCGGCCAGCGTGGGCGCCCGCCCGCTGCTGGTGAAAACCGGCAAGGGCAGGAAGACCCTGGCGGCGGGCGGCCTGCCCGAAGATACGCCGGTGTTCGAGGATTTGATGGCGGCCGTCGAATACCTGCTTAACGCCGCATCATGAGCCTGATCCGCTCGTTGATTTTTGCGGTCCTGCAGACCGCGCTGACGATTTTTTTCAGCGTGGTCGCGCTGCTCAGTTTTCCGTTTTCGGCGCATGCGCGCTACCGGCTGATCACCGGCTACAACCATATCGTGATCTGGCTGGCACGCTGGGTGCTCGGCATCCGCTACGTGGTGGAGGGGCGCGAAAACCTGCCGGCGCTGCCGGCCATCATTCTCGCCAAGCACCAGTCGGCGTGGGAAACGGTGGCCTTCCTCTGCCTGTTCCCGCCGGTCTCGCCGGTGATCAAGCAGGAACTGCTGAGGGTGCCGTTTTTCGGCTGGGCATTCCGCATGCTCTCGCCCATCGCCATCGACCGCGGTGCCGGGCGCGAGGCGTTGAAGCAGATCGTCGCGCAGGGCAAGGAAAAGCTGGCGCAGGGATTCTGGGTGCTGGTGTTCCCCGAAGGCACGCGCGTCGCCCCGGGCGAAAAAGGCCGCTACGGCATCGGCGGCGGCTGGCTGGCGGCGGATACCGGCGCACCCATCGTGCCGATTGCGCACAACGCCGGGGAAGTGTGGCCGAAGAACGCCTTCATCAAGCATCCCGGTACCGTCACCGTGCGCATCGGCCCGGCGATCGACAGCACCGGCAAGAGCGCGGCCGAACTCACCCGCGCGGTGGAAGCCTGGATCGAAACCGAAATGACGAGGCTGCCCCCTGCTGCCGCACACCAATAGCGGCGTCCTGCAGATCGGCGATGCGGCGGTGCCGTTTGCGCTCAAGCGCTCGCGCCGCCGTCGCACCCTGGGGCTGACCGTTACCGTACGCGAAGTGCGCATCCACGCACCGAGCTGGACCCCGCGCGCCGAAATCGACTGCTATGTGCAGCAGCAGCACGACTGGCTGCAGCGCGCCTGGACCCGCATGCAGGCGCGCGCGCCGCAAGCCGGGCCGGCATCCCCGGCGGAAGTGCGCTATCTCGGCCGCACCCTCGCGCTCGACATCCGGCCCTCTTTGTTCAGCGAGGTGCGGCGCCACGGCGACACCCTGCGCGTGCACGCCCCCCACGACGCGGATGCCGGCGCCCTGGTCCGCGCCTGGTTCCACGCCCGCGCCGCGCGCCTGCTGGCCTGGCGGCTCGCCCGCATCGCGCGCAAACTGGGGCGCGCACCCAGCCGCTTCGCGCTGTCCGACGCCCAGACGCAGTGGGGCAGCTGCACCCGGCGCGGGTATGTGCGGCTGAACTGGCGGCTGGTGCAGGCGCCGCTCACGCTGATCGACTACGTCGCCGCACACGAGCTGGCGCATCTGGTCCACCTCGACCACTCGCCGCGCTTCTGGGCGCAGGTCGCCGAGCTGTGCCCCGATGCGTTGGCACGGCGCGCCGAGTTGCGCACAATGAGCGTTACGCTTTTTCAGGTCTGACATCATGCGAATCCTCCACACCATGCTGCGCGTCGGCGATCTCGATCGCTCGATCGATTTCTATACCCGTGTCCTCGGCATGAAGCTCTTGCGCCGCAAGGACTACCCGGGCGGCAAGTTCACCCTCGCCTTCGTCGGCTACGACAGCGAAGAGCGGGCGGCGGTGCTCGAGCTGACCTACAACTGGGGCGTCGACCAGTACGAGATCGGCAGCGGCTACGGCCACATCGCCATCGAGGTCGACGATGCCTACGCCGCGTGCGATGCTGCTGCGGCGATGGGCGGCAAGGTGCTGCGCCCGGCCGGACCGATGTCGCACGGCACCACGGTGATTGCGTTCATCGAGGACCCGGACGGCTATCCAATCGAGTTCATCCAGAAGGGCACCGCCGGCTGGTCGCAGACCTGAGTTGCGCCCACCCGCGCGGCACGGACGATCGTCTAGCCGGTGCGTGAACGCAAGCTGTCGATTTCCTCCAGCATGTCGGCAACCAGCGCAGCGAGTTCCGGCACGGCGTCGAAATCGCGCTCCAGTTGGCGCATCCGCCGCGCGCGCAGCAGGCTGGCGCCGGTAAAGCGCCAGGTGCCCGCCACGCACTCGGCATGGGGAAACAGGCCTTCCTCGATGTGGCGGATGAGCCATGCCGGTTCCACCGTGCAGGCCGCGGCCAGCTGTTCCAGCGTCAGCCAGGACTCCTCCAGCAGGCTGCCGATCAGGATGTCGTCGTCATCATCCATGCCATGTCCTCCCGGGGCGGCGCGGCTCGAACGCCAGCTCGCGCGCCATGGTTTCATACAATTCCCGCGCCTTGGCCGTGTCGGCCGGCGGCAGCACCACCTGCAGGTCGAGCAGCAGGTCGCCGGGCGGATCGCCCGGGATGCCCTTGCCGCGCACGCGCAATGATTTTCCGCTCTGCGCGCCCTCGGGGATGCGGACCTTGACGCTGCCGTGCGGCAGATCCACCGTCACGACGCTCCCCAGCGCCGCCTCCCACGGCGCCAGCGGCAGGCTCAGATGCAGGTCGCGTCCGTCTGCGCGAAAGCGCGGATGCGGCTTGAACTGCACTTCCAGAAGCAGGTCGCCGGCGGCCGCGCCGCCCACCCCGGGCGCGCCCTGGCCGGCCAGCCGGATGACCTGGCCGGCGCGCACGCCCACGGGAATCTTCACCTTGAGGGTGCGGGGGACGAGTTGAACCCGGCCGCGCGCATCCATCTGCGGCACGCGCAACGCAATTTGCCGGGTGGCACCGCTGAAGGCGTCTTCCAGGTCGAGCAGCACCTTGGCGTGGTGATCTTCGCCGCGTGCCCGGAAGCCGGCGTGGGTGCCGCCCATGCGGCCGAACAGCTCGGAGAAGAAATCGCTGTAGCCGGCGGCCTCGTGCGGCGAAAAGCCGCGGCCGGAAAACTCGAAGCCGGCGTCCCAGTCCGGCGGCGGGCGGAACGCCTGCCCGGGCCGGTGGCCGCTGCCCAGCTGGTCGTAGGCGGCGCGCTTTTCCGGGTCCGACAGCACGGCGTAGGCCTCATTGACTTCCTGCATGCGCAACTGGGCATCCGCTTCTTTGGAAACGTCCGGGTGGTACTTGCGCGCGAGCTTGCGGAAGGCCTTTTTCAGGTCTTCCGCCGTGGCGTCGCGCGCGACCCCCAGGGTCTTGTAATAGTCCTTGAATTCCATGTCGGCTTTCTGGTGTGACGCAAGCTGCGTTATTTCTTTTTAGGTGATGGCGGCGGTCGCCACCATCAAGATATTGAAATCGGGCGGCCTGCCCATAGCTGCGGGAAAGGAACGAATGTTTAATTGAATGGAGGAATCAATGATGGCCCGCACCCTGTTTCCCCGCGACCTGTTCGCGGAGCTGGATCGCCTGCAACGCGGCATGCAGCAGCGCATCGACATGACGCCCAGCATTCGCGGCCTGGGCCGCGACGGCTTTCCGGCCATCAATGTCGGAGGCACGCCGCAGTCGGTCGAGCTCTATGCGTTTGCGCCGGGGGTCGATCCGGCCAGCCTCGACGTTCAGGTGGAAAAGGGCGTCCTCACCATTGCCGGCGAACGCAAGCCCGACACCCCGCAGCCGGACGCCAAGGCCACCCCGCACATCGAGGAACGCTTCGCCGGGCGCTTCCGCCGCGTGGTGAGCCTGCCGGACGATGTCGACGCCGCGGCCATCGAGGCGCGCTACCGCAACGGCGTGCTGCACATCAGCATCCCGCGCCAGCAAGCCGCACAATCGCGCCGCATCCAGATTCAGTCAGGAGACCAGCCATGAATGACACTGTCGCCAAGCAAGCCGAAGCCGCCATGATCCCGCCGGTGGACGTGTTCGAGGACGCCGCCGGCATTACCCTCTATGCCGACCTGCCGGGCGTGCCGAAAGACAAGCTCGACCTGCAGCTGGAGGCCGATACGCTGACGATCGAGGGCGAAGTTGCGCTCGACGTGCCGGAAGGCATGGACGCCACCCATGCCGAGGTCGGCCTGCCGCGTTACCGGCGCAGCTTCACGCTGTCGCGCGAGCTCGATACCGGCAAGGTGAGCGCCGAGTTCAACCACGGCGTGCTCAAGCTGCGCATTCCCAAGGCCGAACACGCGCAGCCGCGCAAGATCGAGATCAAGGTCGCCTGATGCAGTGGGCGCGGCCCGCCGGTTCGTGTGCGCCCCGGTGGGTTACCATCAAGGCGGAATAAAACGCCCCATCCAACGCCGAGGACTTGCCGCATGACCGATCTTTTTTCCCCCGCCCGCTTCGGCGCCATCGAGCTGGCCAACCGCGTGGTGATGTCCTCGCTGACACGCAACCGCGCCGGCGCCGGCAATGTGCCGACCCCGCTGATCGCCGAATACTATCGCCAGCGCGCCTCGGCCGGATTGATCCTGACCGAGGCGACGCCGGTCTGCGCGGAGGGTCACGGCTATCCGCGCACCCCCGGCATCCACACCCCCGAACAGGTCGCCGGCTGGAAGCAGGTGACTGCGGCGGTGCACGGCGCCGGCGGCAAGATCGCGCTGCAGTTGTGGCATGTGGGGCGGATTTCGCACCCCGATCTGCAACCGGGCGGGGCCCTGCCGGTCGCGCCTTCTGCGATCCGTCCGTCCGGCCAGGTGTTCACCGGGCAGGCGATGAAGGATTACGTCACCCCGCGCGCGCTCGAGCTTTCTGAAATTCCTGCGCTCGTCGAAAGCTTCGCCGAGGCCGCGCGCAATGCGATGGCGGCGGGGTTTGACGGAGTGGAAGTCCATGCCGGCAACGGTTATCTGCTCGACCAGTTCCTGCGCTCGTCGACCAACCACCGCAGCGACGCCTACGGCGGCAGCAAGGAAAATCGCGCGCGCCTGCTGCTGGAGGTGATGGAGGCGGTGTGTGCTGCAATCGGCAGCGACCGCGTCGGCCTGCGCCTATCGCCGGTGACGCCGTTCAACGACATCAGCGACGACCACCCGCAGGAGACCTTCGATTACGTCGTGACCCAGCTCAATCCGCTGAACCTGGCCTTCCTCGACGTGCTGCAGGGGACCGGCGGCGCACCCCGGGAGGCGTGGCTGCCGTTCGACTACGATCAAACGCGTGCGCTGTACAAGGGCAACCTGATTCGCAACAACGGCTACGACGTCGAGACGGCGCAGCAGGCCGTGATGTCAGGCGCGGCCGACGCGATTGCGTTCGGCCGCCTGCTGCTGGCCAACCCCGATCTGGTCGAGCGCTTCCGCCGCGGCGCGCCGCTCAACGCGCCCGACTACGACAGGCTCTATACCGGGGAGGAGAAGGGCTACACCGACTATCCCTTCCTGGCAGACTGAGCGCCTTTCCTGGATCGTGCGCCGGGGTGAAGCTGGGCTTCTTTACTGCGCTTACTGGCTGACCGCCTTGGTGATCAGCGGCACCAGGGGTTCCGGAAGCTTGATCTTGCCGGACAGAGCAAACGCCTGGGCGGCCTTCGACATCTTCTTCCATGTCTTGCGGATGATCTCCAGCCACTTTTCTTCATCGTATTCGGGCTTGCTGAGCGCGAAGGCCAGCATGTAATGCTCGATGAAGACCAGGCCGGCGATGTCCTCCAGCATCTGCGTGTCCGGATTGCTCTTGATGCCGCGTTTGCCGACCGCCTTTTTGACGCGCTCGATCATCGCGTCGTCATAGCCGGCCTGGCGCATCAGTTCGCCTGCGCTGTCTGCCTGAAAGGTGTAAAGCCCGGTCCGCCATGCGTGATAGCCTTCCGTGGTCATCGGATAGGTATTGCGCGGCACCTTCCAGCGCTGGATGTGCTGGGCGCGCACCGCCAGCTGCGACGCTTCGGATGCGTCCGGCGCAAAGCGGGCGATCATGTCCGACATGCGCTGGGCGTAAAGCAGTTCCTTCGGCTGGCCCTCGTCCAGATTGGGGTCTTCCGCATTGGCGGCATCGAACAATGCCATCGCTCGACTGAAACGTTCCGTGTTCTCGATCATGTTCAACTCCTGGATTGCAAACTGCTCAGATGCCGGGTGATGGCCTCGTAGTCGGCGACGGCGAGATTCTCGGCGCGCTTGCCGGCGTCGATCCCGAGCACGGCCAATGCATCGGGCTTCAGCAAACCGCCCAGCGTGTTTTTCAGGGTCTTGCGGCGCTGCGAAAAGGCGGCGGCGACCACGCGCGCAAACAGCGCTTCATCGAGCACGACGATTTCTGCCGGGGTCTTGGGAATCAGCCGGACGACGGCGGAGTTGACCTTGGGCGGCGGGTCGAAGGCGGTGGGGGGCACGTCGAGCAGCCACTCCATGTGGAAGCGGCGCTGCAGCATGATCGACAGCCGCCCGTAATCGTTGGTCGACGGCTCGGCGACCATGCGTTCGACCACTTCCTTCTGCAGCATGAAGGTCATGTCGCGGATGTGCGCGGCAAACGCCAACAGGTGGAACAAGAGTGGCGTCGAAATGTTGTACGGCAGGTTGCCGATGATGCGCAGGTCGTGGCCCAGCGCGGCGAAATCGAATTTCAGCGCGTCGCAGCTGTGCACGGTGAGGCGCTCGGCCGGCCAGGCCCGCTGCAGGCGCGCAACGATGTCGCGGTCGAGCTCGACCGCATGCAGGTGCGGCAGGCGTTCGAGCAGGGGGCGGGTCAGCGCCCCCAGGCCGGGTCCGATCTCGACGACGGTTTCCCCGGCCTGCGGATGGATGGCATTGACGATCGCATGGATGATGCCGTCGTCGATGAGGAAGTTCTGGCCGAAGCGTTTGCGCGGGGTGTGCATGGGGAGCTGAGAGTCGTGAGCGGAGAGTCGTGAGTCGTGTGTTTAGAGCGGAGAGTCGAGAGCGGAGAGTCGGCGCCGCTATCCCGCCGGCTCTCGCTTCCCGGCTCTCGGCTCTCTGCTCTTGACTCTCGACTGCCTCCCAGCCATCTCCAGCGCCACCTCGATCGCCGCCAGCAAACTGCCCACTTCGGCGCGCCCCGTGCCGGCGAGGTCGAGCGCGGTGCCGTGGTAGACCGAGGTGCGGATGAAGGGCAGGCCGAGCGTGATGTTGACGCCGGCGCCGAAGCTGGCGTATTTGAGCACGGGCAGGCCCTGGTCGTGATACATCGCCAGCACGGCGTCGCAGGGCTCGACACGGATGCGCGAAAACAGGGTGTCGGCGGGCAGCGGGCCGACGAGGTCCATGCCCTCGCCGCGCAGGCGCTCGAGCACGGGTTCGATGATGTCGATTTCTTCGCGTCCGAGGTGGCCGGCTTCGCCGGCATGCGGGTTGAGACCGGCCACCAGGATGCGCGGTTCGGCGATGCCGAATTTGCCTTGCAGGTCGGCGTGCAGGATGCGGATCACCTCATCGAGCAGCGCGGGCGTGATGGCGTCGGCCACCGCGCGCAGCGGCAGGTGGGTGGTGGCCAGGGCGACGCGCAGGCCGCCGCCGGCGAGCATCATCACGACCTGTTTGGTGCCGCTGTGGTCGGCCAGGTATTCGGTATGGCCGGTGAAGGCGAAGCCGGCGTCGTTGATGACGGCCTTGTGCACCGGCGCGGTGACCATGGCGTGATACGACCCGTTCAGGCAGCCTGCGAGCGCGGCGTCGAGCAGGGCCAGCACGTGGGCGCTGTTGCGGGGGTCGAGCACGCCGGCGGTGACCGCCGCGGCGACCGGGAAGTGGCGCACGTGCAGAGCGCCGGGCCGATGCGCGGGCACGCTGTCGCCGCTGACGAAATCGACCGCGATGCCCAGTTGTGTTGCGCGGGCGCGCAGCACGTCGGCGTCGCCCAGCACCGAGATGCGGCACGGCAGCGCCTGCTGCGACAGCGCGATGCAGAGGTCGGGGCCGATCCCGGCGGGCTCGCCTGCGGTGAGCGCGAGCATGGGCAGTTCGGCGGCGTCACTCACCCCGGGCTGGCTCAAGTCAGTCGAGCGGGCGCAGCTCGACGTAGGCCGAATCGCGGATCTGCCGCACCCAGTCCTGGAAGGCTTCTTCGGCCTTGCGTTCGCGGATCGCCTTGCGTGCCAGCAGTTTCTGGCGTTCCTGGGTGACGTCCTGGTCGCGGCGCTCCAGCACCTGGATTAGGTGCCAGCCGAAGGGCGACTGGATCGGCGCACTCACTTCGCCCGGCTGCAGGGCGTCCATGGCCTTCTCGAAGTCGGGCACGGTATCGCCGGGGTTGATCCAGCCGAGGT
>JAHJNP010000237.1 GCA_018820745.1 Gammaproteobacteria bacterium | reverse complement strand
GGGCGTTCGCGCGTCATCACGGCGGCCAGTTCATCCTGCGCATCGAGGACACCGACATTGCGCGCTCCACCCCCGAGGTGGTGCAGGCGATTCTCGACGGCATGGCCTGGCTCGATCTGAACCACGACGAAGGCCCGTTCTACCAGACCAAGCGCCTGTATCGCTACAAGGAAGTAATCGAGCAGATGCTGGCCAGCGGCCAGGCCTACCTCTGCTATTGCAGCCCGGAAGAACTCGACGCCATGCGCGAGACGCAGCGCGCGCGCGGCGAGAAGCCGCGCTACGACGGCCGCTGGCGCCCTGAACCCGGGAAATCGCTGCCGGTGCCGCCTTCCGGCGTGCAGCCGGTGGTGCGCTTCAAGAATCCGCTTGACGGCACGGTGGCCTGGAAGGATCTGGTTAAGGGCATCATCGAGTTTGCCAACGCCGAGCTCGACGACCTCATCATCGCGCGCGGCGACGGCACCCCGACCTACAACTTCTGCGTGGTGATCGACGACTGGGACATGCAGATCAGCCACGTCATCCGCGGCGACGACCACGTCAACAACACGCCGCGCCAGATCAACATCCTGCGCGCGCTGGGTGCCGAGGTGCCGCAGTACGCGCACCTGTCGATGATCCTCGGCGACGATGGCACCAAGCTCTCCAAGCGCCACGGCGCGGTGTCGGTGATGCAGTATTTCGAGGACGGCTACCTGCCGGAAGCGGTCGTCAACTATCTGGCGCGGCTCGGCTGGTCGCACGGCGACGCCGAGCTGTTCAGCCGCGAACAGTTCGTGCAGTGGTTCGACCTCGACCACATCACGCCATCGGCCGCACAGTTCAACACCGACAAGCTGCGCTGGCTCAACCAGCAATACATCAAGGCGGCTGACGACGCGCGCCTGGCCGGGCTCGTTCGCCCCTTCCTCATTCGCAACGGCGGCAATCCGGATGCCGGCCCCGACCTCGCGACAGTGTGCGCGCTGGTCAAGGAACGCGCCGCCACCATCGCCGAACTGGCTGACGCCGCCACCCTGTTCTACCGCACCCTGCACCCGACGCCCGAACTCTTGGCGCAGCACGTCACCCCCGAAGTGCTGCCCGCGCTGGCCGAGCTGGCTGGCCGCCTCGAATCGCTGACCTGGGAGCGCAGCGCCATCAGCGCTGCGCTCAAGGAAACGCTCGCCGCGCACGGCCTCAAGATGCCGAAGCTGGCGATGCCGGTGCGCGTGCTGGTGACCGGCGAGGCGCAGACGCCGGCGATCGATGCCACGCTGGAACTGATCGGCCGCGACAAGGTGGTCAGCCGCCTGAAAGCCGCGCTGTAGGCCGCACACCTGCGGGCGAATCCGCTATAATGCGCGCTGTTTTTCGCCGGCGTAGCTCAGTTGGTAGAGCAGCGCATTCGTAATGCGAAGGTCGCCAGTTCGATTCCGGCCGCCGGCACCAGTTGTAAAAAAACGCCGCTGACAAGCGGCGTTTTTTCTTGCCCGCCAGCTGCGCCTAAACCACCTGCTCCAGCAACAGTTCGTCGAGGCGGCAGGGCTTGTGGATGGCATAGCCCTGGGCATAGTCGACGCCGATTGCCCGCAGCGCTTCCAGCAGCATGGGGGATTCCACGTACTCGGCCACGGTGCGCAGGCCCAGCGAATGGCCGATGTCGTTCATCGACTTGACCATCGCGTAGTCGCCTGGATTCTGCAGCATGTCCTTGACGAAACTGCCGTCGATCTTGAGGGTATCGGTGCGCAGGTTCTTCAGGTGAGCATAGGAGGTGAAGCCGCTGCCGAAATCGTCCAGCGAGAATTTGCAGCCATAGCGGCGAATTTCCCGGATGAAATCCTGCGCGGCGCCGTAACTTTCGATGGCCGCGCTCTCGGTGATCTCGAAGATGATCTTGTCGGTGGGGAACTCGCTGCCCGGCAGCACCTTCTGCAGAAAGCGCATCACCTCGGGGTTGCTGAGCGAGGTGGCGGACAGGTTGATGGCGAAGCCGCCCACGGAAGCAAAGTTAGAGCTGTTGGCCGCGATCCACTCGAACACCTTGCGCATCACCCAGATGTCCACTTCGTGGGCGCGCTGCAGACGCTCGACTGCGGGGATGAAGTGCGCCGCTTCGATCATCAGCCCGTCCTCGCCCTCGATACCCAGCAGGACCTCGTAATAGGGCAGCAGGGATGTGCCCGCGCCGAGGGGCATCACCTGCTGGCAGCGCAGATGCAGACCGCCGTCATCGTTAAGGAAGGCGTCGAGGCGCCCTGCCCAGTCCATCAGCGATTCCTGGGACAGCAACTGGGGACTGGCCTGCTCATATATCTGCATCCGGTTGCGGCCTTGGGATTTTGCCGTGATGCAGGCCGAGTCGGCGCGCCGGATCGCTTCAGCGGCGCTCAGCCGGTCGGGGGCGTATTCGGCGATGCCGATATTGAATCCGATGCTGTAGCTGTGTTGCTCGTGCTGGAAATGGTAGTCCTTCACCTGGTCGAGGAGGTCGTCGACGGCGGGGCAACCTGCTTCCCGGCTGCAGTTGGGCAGGAGGAGCGCCAGGGTGTCGTCGCGGAGCCCGGCAAGGACTGCGTCGACCCCGATTTGCGCCCGAACCGCACTGGCCAGGCTGCGCGCCAGTTCTTCCGCCGCCTCCACACCGCAGCTGTTGTAGACCATGCGGAACTGGTCGAACTCGATAATGCCAACTGCATGCACCTTGTCCGTCTCATCCGGCAGCGCCAGCTGGTTCAGTCGCTGCAAGAAGCCCTTGCGATTGAGCAGGCCGGTCACCGGATCGTGCATGGCCTGATT
This sequence comes from Gammaproteobacteria bacterium, assembly GCA_018820745.1. GTDB lineage: Bacteria > Pseudomonadota > Gammaproteobacteria > Burkholderiales > Thiobacillaceae > Thiobacillus. Next base: position 708 of record JAHJNP010000237.1, on the reverse strand, counting down.
CAACAAGCCCTGATAAGTTTCATCGAACAGCGCATGTTCCGAACGCTCGATCAGCGGCAGGTCGAGATCCTTGCCAGATTTGGCGACACCGCTCTGGATCTGCCGGGAAAGCTCGGTGAGCGTGAACTCCTGTTTATGGGTGGCGGAGCGGTTGGCAAAAGCACAACTCGACGGCGGCTGGCTGATCCAGATGAGCTGCATCGGCACCCGACCGCCTTCCTGGCTGAAGTCCCACCAGTCGCCTACTCGCAGTCGATCTGCCAGCCGGCGATGCGCCGTCTGGGTTTCGTCTCCTTCGCCTTGCTGCGCGGCCAGTCGGCCGGGCGGCACCATGACTGTCGCGGAGCCTGCGGCAGAATGGGCCGACGCATCGGCCAGCCTGTCACCCAGCTCGTCGATGAACGCGGCCAGCAGTTGGGCATCCACATTGACCGCCACCAGCACGCGCTCGATATCGGTCAGCAAGGCCTGCGCGGCCTCTACAGTCCGCGACGCGTCCGCATCGGGGCCGAGCCAGGCGAACAGCCGGTCCAGTACTGCCAGGCCGGCATCCCAGGCTTCGCCCTGCGCCCCCTCGCGCATCTCCAGCAGCACGAGATGCTGGCGCCAGCCCGCATCGAGCAGGCGCAGCAGCATGGCGGGCACCTCGCGTCCTGCCAGACGCTCTTCCAGCGCCGCATTGACCCGGGAACGGGCGGTGCGGATGCG
>JAHJNP010000236.1 GCA_018820745.1 Gammaproteobacteria bacterium | reverse complement strand
TGACAACCGCCTGAACGAGGACTGGCGCCAGGTGCGGCGCGGCGATGCGGAATTCAGCAGCTACGACGCCATCCTGCCGCGCTTCTACCTGTTTTCCCTGAAGGCCTGCGGCTACCTGCAGATGCGCCTGGGCCGGCTGGAACAAAGCCATGACGCGCTGACGAAGATGCTGGAGCTCGACCCGAGCGACAAGCTGAACGCCACGGTGCTGCTCCAGGTGCTGGCCCGCCACGGGCAGGAGGACGAGGATGAGTGAACCGGGCTTAAACGAGTTGGGCCCGCCCGTCGACTGGCAAGGCTGCGCGGTGGATTGCGCGGGCTGTTCCCGCCACGGCCTGCTCGAACAGGAACGCTGCCGCCCCGGCCTTGCGTGCGTGCACGACCGCTACGCCAAGCGCATCGACCGGTTCTTTTTCTGGAATCCGGCGCTGGCCGGGGATTACCTGACGCATCCCTATTTCGAAGTGCGCGCGGTGGCGGCCAAATACGTGGATGTGTTTCATCTGCCGCAGCTGATCCTGGATCCGGACGAGACCGTGCGCTGGAGCGCGGCGCTCAGGCTGCCCCCCAAACAGCTGCTGACCCTGGTGTGCGACCCGCACCGCGAAGTGAGGATACGGGTGGCGTCGCGCCTCGATCCCCACGATCTGGGCGGCATGATCGGCGACCCGGATTACTACGTGCGGCAGGTGGTGGCGCGGCGCCTCCCGGAAACCCTCCTGACAAAGATGATGCGGGACGTGGATGCCGAGGTTCGTCACATGGTGGCAAGCCGGATCGGCGATGCCTGGCTGCCGGGCATGGCCAAGGACGCGGATGCCGGCGTTCGCTGCGAAGTGGCCAGGCGGATGAAGCCGGGGCAGCTGCATCTGCTGCTGGACGACCCGGACTGGCGGGTGCGCCACGAAGTGGCAAGCCGGGCCGAGCTGGACCACGTGAAGCGGCTGGCGAACGACGAGGATGAGCTCGTGCGCGGCATCGCCCGCCAGCGCCTCGGCGGGGGTGGCGCCGGCATCAGTCGGCTGGTGACGCAGAAACAAGCGTGCCTGCCATTTTAGTGATCAATTTTCAGGAGTCGGAAAATGGCCAAGATCAGTCGAGATAGCGACATCGTGGAGCTCACCGCCCAGCCGATATTCGAATACGGGCAGAAGGTGAAGTCGCTCAAGGTGGTGCGGAATGACGGCACCTATGCCGGCAAGGACATTGGCGAAATCCTGGTGAAAAAAGGCGAAATCGGCTACGTCACCAGCATCGGCACGTTCCTCCAGCAGTTCTATATCTACGGCACCGAGTTCATCGAGAGCGGCAACCGGGTCGGCATGCGCGGCAAGGAACTGGAAGCCACCACCGATGCCGTTCCCGCAGCCGCGACTGCGGATGCCGGGGCTCAGCCGGCCGATCTTTCGGAGGTGTCGGCATGATCGAACCACGCGAAGCGAAATATCAATGGGGCCAGCGCATCCTGGCGACGACCGATCTGATCAACGACGGCAGCTACCCGGATCGCGAGCCGGATGCCTTGCTGGTGAGCAACGGCACGCTGGGGGAGATCATCAATGTGGGCTACCACGAGGAACTTGATTTGCCGGTCTACCTGGTTGAATTCCTGGAAGGCGGCGTGGTGGGGTGTCTTGAGGAAGAAATCGCGCCGGCATGAGCATGAGGAGCGGAAGGTGGGCGAAGCGGCAAGACAGCCAGGTTGCATGCACCCGAACGATGTGGACCGAAAGCGCATCGAGCGGGCGCTGGCCGCGCGGGTGCGCTACCGCTACGTCAGCCCGGAAGTGCAGGCGGACGAGGCCGGCTACCGGATTCGGAGCCCCTGTTGCTCGCGCAATGTCGACAAGGCCGGCGGGGTGGTCGATATCGCACGGCTGGAATATGTAGCCGATTCGCGGGCGTGGCGCTTGTACCGCAAGGATCATGCGCAGCGCGAGTGGCGGTATTACGGAGAGTTCAGCGCCTTGAACGCGCTGCTGCAATTTTTGAATCGGGACCCGAATCGGACCTTTTGGCAATGACAGACCAGGACACCCTCATTTATCTGGACAACAACGCCACCACGGCGCTGGCGCCCGAGTGCGTGGAACCGGTGCTGGCCTGCCTGCGCGACAGCTACGGCAACCCGTCCAGCAAGCATGCCGTCGGCGAGCGTGCCAAGGCGCAGGTGACGCAGGCCCGCGCATCGGTGGCGCGGCTGCTGAATGCGGCACCCCCCGAGATCGTGTTCACGGCCAGCGGCACGGAAGCCAATCACCTG
>JAHJNP010000235.1 GCA_018820745.1 Gammaproteobacteria bacterium | reverse complement strand
TCGTCGTCGACGATCCCAGCATCAACGCCTTTGCCATGCCGGGCGGCAACATCGGCGTGCACACCGGCCTGCTGCTCGCCGCGCAGAGCGAGTCCGAGCTGGCAAGTGTGGTGGGGCACGAAATTGCCCACGTCACCCAGGACCACATCGCGCGCATGGTCGCCGCACAAAGCCAGAGCCATTGGCCGACCATGGCCGCGCTGGCGCTGGCGCTGCTGGCGGCGCGCTCCAACCCCAATGTGGCGAGCGCGGCAATTGCTTCCACCCAGGCCTACTCGATCCAGAACCAGCTCAACTACAGCCGCGATTACGAGCGCGAGGCCGACCGTCTGGGCTACGAAATGCTGACCCGGGGCGGCTTCGATCCGCGCGGCATGAGCGGATTCTTCAACCGCCTCGAGCGTGCCAACCGGTTTTACGACAGCAGCGCGCCGGCCTATCTGCGCACCCACCCGCTCACCACCGATCGCATCTCCGACATGCAGTCGCGCAGCGAAGCCGCACCCTACCAGCAGGTGGCGGACAGCCTGGATTTTGAGCTGGTGCGGGCGCGCCTTCGTGCGCAGGAAAACAGCCCGGCCGACGCCGTACTCGCTGCGCGCGATGCGCTGGAAGACAAACGCTACAGAAGCGAAACCGCCGCACGCTATGGCCTCGTTACCGCGCTGGTGCGGGCGCGCCAGTTCAAGGCGGCCGAGGCCGAGGTGCAAAAGCTGCTGTCCGGCAAACCGGCGCATCCAATGATCCAGCAACTGGCAGCCCAGACTGCCCTGGCAGCCGGTAGCCCGGCGCTCGCCCTGCATCGTTACCAGGTCGGCAGCGAGGCCCATCCCGGCTACCGCCCCCTGCAGTACGGCCATATCGCGGCGCTGTTGGCTGCGGGCCGCAGCCAGGACGCGCTGAGCCGGGTCGACCGGCAGCTTTCGCTGTATCCACTCGACCGCCGTCTATGGCGACTGGCCGCCCAGACGCATGCCCAACTGGGCCATCGTCTGCTGAGTCATCGTGCCCAGGCGGAAGCGACCGCATTGAGCGGCAATCTGGTTGCCGCCATCGAACAAATCAGTCTCGGCCTCAAGGCAGCCGACGGCAGCTTCCATGAAATGTCTGCGGCCGAAGCGCGGCGACGCGAATGGCAGGAAGCCGAAAAATCACAGCGCAAGGATTAACACCCAGCATGCGCAAGCCCCCATCTGGCGTGGCTGGTAGGAATTTACCCTGCGATATGGCCGTAATAAATAGGGGCTAGGCCTTGCGTGGCAAAAACGAATTCCACTATGCTTCGGCTCATCCATCACTGGATAGCGTTCACTGCAGGGCACGCCCAAGGGAAAGCGCTTTCATCACTATGTTAAAAATTAGGAGGATGACTATGCGAAAGTTGCATCAAGTAGCAGCGGCCTGCGCGATCAGCGCCATCATGCTGTCGGGGAGTGTGCTCGCCGCTGAAGCTGCCAAAGAGCCCACCGGCAAGGATCTCGCATTCGACAGGAAGAAAGGCAACTGCCTGGCCTGCCACGCCATGCCCACGCAGCCGGACGCGGTATCAGCCGGCATGTATGGTCCGCCGCTGATTGCCATGAGCGCACGCTACCCCAGCAAAGCCAAACTGCGCGCCCAGATCTGGGATGCCTCCGTGGCCAACCCCTCCACCACCATGATTCCGTACGGCAAGCACGGTGTGCTGTCGGAGGCGGAAATCGATAAAGTGACCGACTTCGTGTACGGTCTGTAATAAATAACTCGTTGCATTGTTCAATCAGGAGATTCGCCCATGAACGCACTTCGTAGAAACGTATTGAAAGGCGCCGCAGGCGCAGGCGCCGTGGCCGTGGCCGTGGCCGCCGGCCTGCTGAAGCCCACCCAGGCGATGGCCGCCTGGAACAAGGCAGCCTTCGAGGCCAAAAACGTCGGTGACGCGATGAAGGGCATCGGTGCGACCAGCCCGGCCGACAGCAAGGACATCACCATCAAGGCGCCGGACATCGCCGAAAACGGCGCCGTGGTGCCGGTGGAAGTGACCAGCGGCATCGCCGGCACGACCAGCATCTCGATCCTCGCCGAGAAGAACGCATCGCCGC
>JAHJNP010000234.1 GCA_018820745.1 Gammaproteobacteria bacterium | reverse complement strand
GATTCCCTTCGCCCGCTCCACTCACGGCTTGCAGACATATCATCCGGCTGGCCACAGTTCAATAATTCGTAAGCCATGGCCGTTATTGTGACAAGGCCATGAATATCCAATCGACTTCCCTGACTCCTGCTGCGCTGCTATCCGAAGCCGATGCACGCATGACGCAGGCGCTGGGCAATTTTTTCCAGCGCTGCCATGCCCCGCTTCAGGGCAGCGTTTTGCGCGCCATTACGGCGCAGATGTCGCCTGCCGCCATCGCAACCGGGCAGACCTGCCTGGACTGGCTCGATACCAGCCCGGACACCCTGTCCACCGCGTTTGCCGATCAGTTCCATCTTCACCTCGCCCGCCCCGAGACGTTTGCCCGGCGCCATGGCAGCCGTCCGGCCGAACTGCAACTGCTGGATGACGACGCGCTCAAGCGGCAACTGGCGGAAGAAAAAGCCGCCGCCCAGCTGACCGACGCCCTGCGTGCCGACATGTTGCTGTTGTTCGGCCGCTTGCAGGCGGTGCGACGGGCAGCATCGGAAGACCCGGCCCGTCCCGACGCCTATGGTCCGCTACCGGTCGTGCGCGCGCTGTCGCGCGCACTCGATACGCTGGACATCGACTCGGCGTGCGGCACCCTCCTGCTCCAGTGTGCCACCGCCCCCTTGCTCGACACGCTGAAAAACACCTACACGGCGCTCAATCAGTTTCTGGGCGCGCAGGACATTCCTGAGCTTCCTGTCGCCCGCGCAGCCCCCCTGCCCCGGAACACGCAAGCCGATGCCGGGCAGGCCATCCTGGCACATATCCAGTCTGTGGCCGCACCGGCGGGCGGGTTGCCGCCCATGCCGCACCGACTGGTCGACAACCTGGAAGATTGGCAAAACCGCCTGCCGAGCGTGCCGTACACACCGCCAGCCCCCTCTGCGAGCACACTGCAGCAATTGCAGCAGCGTGCTCGTCATGCAGGCATGGGCGCATTGGACCTCGCGGTGCTGGATGCCGTTGCCGGACTGTTCGGGTTCATCCTCGATGACCCGGGCCTATCGCCGCATTTCAAGGCTGCAATCGCGCACCTGCAAATCCCGGCCCTCCGGGCCGCCCTCGCTGCGCCCGATTTTTTCAGCGACGACCAGCATCCGGCACGCCAGCTGATCGATCTGGTGGGCCTGTTTTCGCGCCGCTTTCCCGGGCACGCCCACTCGCACGCCCCTGCGCTCGGGCAGGTCCAGTCCGCCTGCGCCGCCATCCTCCGCGACCCTGGGCATCCCGCCGAGGCTTTTGCACATGCGCACAGCAGCCTGGTCGCCTGGCTGACCGACGAAGAGGCACGTTCGAGTGCCGGGCTGGCTTCCGAGGTGGCGCTTCTGGAGCACATCGAACGCCAGGAGCTGGGCACTCTGCTAGCGCTGGAAAACCTGCGCGACCTGACCGAACGCTACCCAGCCCCGGAATCGGTGTTGCGGCGGCTGGAAGCGGCCTGGGTGCCGCACATGGCCTCGTTGTATGTGGCCGAATCCGGCGAGGGACCCGACTGGCGCGCGGCCTGCCGCATCCTGCAACAGCTTTTTCTCAGTTTGCAGGCGCCGGACAGCGACGCCACGCGGGAATCCCGCTTGCAATCGATCCCGTCCATCAACACCGCTTTGCGTCACGGACTGCTGGCGCAAAGGGCCGAGCCTGCGCAATTGAAAGATTTCTTCAGCGCCATCACCGCCACCCAGGAATGCTGGATTCGCCCCGCCCTGGGACAACGCGAAAGGGTGGTCAGCGCATTTACGCCGCGCCGCGTCTCGCGGGAGCAGATCGAATCGTTCGCCCACCAGCTTGCGGGCGATGATCCCGCCCTGCAACAGATACGGCCATTGCGCGAAGGCGACTGGGTGGACTTCGAGCCAGCTTACGAGGGCCTGACGGCCGCACGCGTGGCTTGGGTCGGCGTGAATGGCCACCTACTGTTATGCGACAGCACCGGCGGACGCCATGTTTCCCTCGACTGCGAGCAATTCGCAGCCGTGATGCGGGCTGGCCGCGCGCGGATGCCGGAGCAGTCAATCACCCGCAAAGCCATGCTGCATCTCAAAGCAGATTTGACGGCCAGCCACGGCTGACATTTTCAATCTGCACGCTCAAGTTTTACCCATCCTGGCCGATAGATCAGTTGTGCGGCTGTATGTCGACTTTTTGACACTATCGCCGACCACCGAACAGGGCAAACCCGCCGCGAGGCGGGGACGCAAAGTTACCGGTCTCAATCCCCGCAGCAGGGGACTGAGACAGCGGGACCGCCGGCCGTTTCCGGTCATGCGCAAGCCACCCCGTTTCCTGGTCAGCCAGCCGCCGAACCGCGAGGTGATCCCCATGGAGCGCGAAATGCCAGAAAATTCAGTCGTAGTTAACCTCAGTCAGTTTGAGCGTTCACGCCGCGCGCAAGTCTCCGCCGAGGCCCTGTCGATTCTGCACGGCTGCCGCGACTTGCTGATCGAAGGTGCGACCCGTGTGCTGACCCGCCAGTCCGAGGCAATGGAAAACACCCTGCTGGCGATGGCCGATCGTTCGCCGCTGCTGGACACGCGCAATTCTTATTACAGCGCCCAGGGCATCCTCAACACACGAACCAATGAATTGCTGAGCGCCTGCAAGGATGCCTATTGCCAGACCTTCAACGATTTTTCCCACAACCGTGAAAAGTCCGCCGGCGCCGAACTGTCCGAGCTGTCCCTGGTCGACGACCAGGATTTCGAAATCACGCTGGCGGTCGACAAAGCCACCTCACGACTGCGTTACAACTGCGCCGAAGAGCTGGTCGCCCTGGATGCCCGCATCGCCCATCTGCTGGGCCGCTCAGACCTGGCTGAAAACGACAGCCCGCTCGGCCCGCGTGTACTGTGCGAAGCGCTGTTGAATGGCATCGCCCGCATGCAGCTTGAACAGAATATCCGGATCGTGCTGTTGAACCAGTTCGATCTGGTGCTGACCACCGAACTCGCGCACATCTACCAATCCATCAACCGTTACCTGATCGACCGTGGCATCCTGCCAGACCTCAAGGTCGGCGCGAAAAGCCGGGCGCAAGGCACAACCCCAAACAGCGCCGGGGCAGCCGGTCCGGCCCCGGCCATGCAGGGGCAGACGGGCGGCGACATGTTCAATCTGTTCGAGCAACTGGCGCACAGCGGCAGCGCAGCGGGAGGGATGGGGGGCGCGTCGGCAGGGCTGGCCGGGTTCAGCCTGCTCGACTCGCTCGGCCAGCTGCAAACCGGCACCATGATGCTGCCCGGTGGCGGCCGCTTCGAACTGCCCCTGCTGGAAGCCGCCACCATCCAGAACGTGCTGCGCAGCTTGCAGCAAAGTCCGGTCATGCAGGCTGCCAGTCCACTCGACGCGGTACTGGTCGACGCGGTGGCGATGCTATTCGATGTGGTGTTCGATGATGCTGCCATCCCGGACCATCTCAAGGCGCAAATCGCACGCCTGCAGATTCCCGTGCTGAAGGCGGCGATGCTGGACCGCAACTTTTTCTCGCAATCGAATCATCCGGTCCGCCGCATGCTGGATGGGATCGCCACGCTGGCCGTCCACCTGCCCGACAACGAGGCAGGCAATGCGCGGCTGGAAGCCATTTCTCAAGTCGTCAGCCGGGTGCTCGACAGCTTCGAGCAGGACATCACCGTATTCGATTCCGCCGCCGCGGAACTGGAAGCGATGGGCAGCCAGCTGGAAGACACGCTGGAAGAAATCGTCGACGCCAGCCTGCAGCAGGACATCGCCCAGATCAAGCAGTCCGAACGCGCAGAGCTCGCGCCGGTGGTCGTGCACGACTTCATCAATCGCGCGCTCAAGGAGCAGCCGGTGGTGGAAGCCCTGCGTGAATTTCTGCGGCGCGACTGGGCCCAGCTGCTGACCCTGGATTACGTCAACGAAGGCGAGCAGGGCGCGCATTTCAACAGCCATGTCGAAACCATGCGCGAACTGGTATGGAGCGTGCAGTCCAAGGCCGACATGGACGCACGGCTGATGCTGGTGCGCATTCTGCCCGGATTGCTGAAACGGCTGCGCGAAGGCGTGGCGGAGATCGATCTGCCGCAAAAGCTGTCCGACCGGTTCTTCGCCACCCTGGTCATTCTGCACGCCAACGCGGTACGGCCCAATGCCCAGCCGGTGCCGCTGCCCGACATCACGCCCGAATCGATCGAGGAACTGACCCCTGCCCCGGCAGCCACTGAGGCCGCCACACCAGCGCCTGCATCCGAGGCCGCTCCTGCCGCACCCGAAGTGGAGGATGAATTCACCCTGCGTGCCCGCTCCCTGAACAAGGGCGACTGGGTGGAATTCCACTACGACGACGGCACCTTCCGCTGGGCACGGCTGGGTTGGGCCAGCAGCATCAAGAACACTTATTTGTTCTCGGATCAGGACGGCATGAACAGCTTTTCCATCAGCCAGCTCCGCCTGGCTGACAAGCTTCGCCGTGGCGAAGCGGTGCTGGTCGAGCGCAAATCCATCACCGAATCGGCGTTCGGCAAGCTGATGAACCTGTTCCGCCAGAAACTCGGCCACGCCTGAACGCCGGCTTGTCGACGCATACGACTCCGCACGTACTTCAGCACGTAATGGATCGGAGTTCCAGGCCCCTGGTGTCTGTGTGACCACGTTCCCCCCTTCGCGGGCAACACCCCATTGATTCCCCCGATCACCCCGGCTACCCTGCCGGGGTGACATCATTCGCCTCCCGCATCATCCGCTGGCAACAGCGCCACGGCCGCCACGCCCTGCCCTGGCAGTCCACCCGCGATCCTTACCGCATCTGGCTGTCGGAAGTCATGCTGCAGCAGACCCAGGTGGCCACGGTCATCCCCTACTTCGAGCGCTTTGTCGCGCGCTTCCCCGATCTGCCCGCCCTCGCTGCGGCGCATGAGGACGACGTGCTCGCACTGTGGAGCGGACTCGGCTACTACAGCCGCGCGCGCAACCTGCTTGCCGCCGCGCGCGCCATCGCCAATGGCCATAATGGAATATTTCCGGCCGCGGCCGACGTCATCGCGCAGCTGCCTGGCGTCGGGCGCTCGACAGCCGCCGCCATCGCCGCGCTGGCGTTCGGCCAGCGCGGCGCCATTCTCGACGGCAACGTCAAACGCGTGCTGGCGCGCCACGGCGGAATTGCCGGCTGGCCCGGCGACAGGAACGTTGAAGCGGCGCTCTGGCAGCTGGCCGAGTCGCATCTTCCGCGCAACGCCATCGAGGCCTACACCCAGGGCATGATGGATCTCGGCGCGCTCGCCTGCACGCGCAGCCGACCCGCCTGCCCGGTGTGTCCGGTCAGCACCGATTGCGTTGCATTTAAACAGCACCGAACCGCCGAATTGCCAGCGCCTCGCCCCAAAAAAGTCCTCCCCGAAAAGCAGGTGCTGATGCTGCTGCTGCTCGACCGGGGCGAGCTGATGCTCGAGAAACGCCCTGCACGGGGCATATGGGGCGGCTTGTGGAGCCTGCCCGAGCTCACCCCGGACGCCGATGTCGCAGCCCACTGCCGCGACCGCTTCGGCTTCACCACGCTCGCGCAGCAGGCGCTGCCGCGATTCAGCCACAGCTTCACCCACTTCAAGCTGCATATCCAACCCATCCAACTGCAGCTTGCGCCGCGCCAGGCCTCGCGGCCCGACCAGATCTGGCTGACCCCGGCCGACGCGCTCAATGCGGCGCTGCCCACGCCGGTACGCCAACTGGTGGCCCAGTTCGGCCGCGCCTGAACACGGGGCGGCGGCATATGCCTGGCTGTCTCCGGAGGGGGTGCTATATATATTTCATGAGCCCGTCTGCCACAGGAACTGCCATGAACATGTCCCCCGCCATCTTCGATCCCGACGGTTTCCTGCTCGACCCGGCCATGTGGAGCGAGAGTCTGGCCAACCGCATTGCCCGGAACGACGGCCTCGGTGAACTCAGCGAATTGCAGATCGGCCTGCTGCTTGCTTTGCGGCGCGAGTACGCCAAGCACGGCAGCGTGACCGCGCTGAGCCACGTCTGCCACCTCACCGGACAGAGTGCCGACTGCATGCAGCAGCTGTTTCCCGGCCCGCGCGAGGCATGGCGGCTCGCCGGACTGCCCAATCCGGGCGAGGAAGCCAAGACCTACATGTAAGTCTGCGGGCTATGCGGCGATGACACGAGAATGGCTGCGCCAGATTCGCAGTCACGCTCTCGCAGAACACCGGCGCACACCCAGATCCCGCAGGTAATTGCCGAAACGCGCCGGCTCGTCGCAAACTGGCGAGCGGGGCCAGCCGCAGCGTGAAAGCCGCCCCTTTCCGTCGTATTTTTTGTCTCCCGTGTGGCCGCACCGTGCCACAATGCGGCCGCCTCGCCGCGCCCGGATTCCGGTAAAATCGGCGTTTTCCATTCGTTAAGAGATTTTTCACCATGTCCATGGCCGACCGCGATGGCGTCATCTGGTACGACGGCAAACTCGTTCCCTGGCGCGACGCCACCACCCACGTCCTCACCCACACCCTGCACTACGGCATGGGCGTTTTCGAGGGCGTGCGTGCATACAAGGCCGAACAGGGCACGGCGATTTTCCGCCTGCAGGAACACACCGACCGGCTGTTCCGCTCCGCCCATATCCTCGGCATGAAGCTGCCGTTCGACAAGGACACGATCTCCGAAGCGCAGCGCACCGTGGTGCGCGAGAACGGGCTCGAATCGGGCTATCTGCGCCCGATGGCGTTTCTCGGTTCCGAAGCCATGGGCATCTCCGCCAAGAACCTGTCGGTGCATCTCATCGTCGCCGCCTGGCCGTGGGGCACCTATCTGGGACAGGAAGCGCTGGAGCGCGGCATCCGCGTCAAAACCAGCTCGTTCTCGCGCCATCACGTCAACGTCACCATGTGCAAGGCCAAGGCCAACGGCAACTACATGAACTCCATCCTGGCGCACAAGGAAGCCGAGACGGACGGCTACGACGAAGCGCTGCTGCTCGACGTCGACGGCTTTGTCGCCGAAGGCTCGGGCGAGAACGTTTTCATCATCCGCAACGGCAAGCTCATTACCCCGGACTTGACCAGCGCGCTGGAAGGCATCACCCGCGACACCATCATCACGCTTGCCGCCGAAATCGGCCTGCCGCTGGTTGAAAAACGCATCACCCGCGACGAGGTCTACAGCGCCGACGAGGCCTTCTTCACCGGCACCGCAGCCGAGGTCACGCCGATCCGCGAGCTCGACAACCGGACGATCGGCGAAGGCACCCGTGGCCCCATCACCACCAGGCTGCAGGCGATGTATTTCGACTGCGTGCATGGCCGTGCCGCGGCTCACACCGACTGGCTCACCCCGGTCAGATAAGCGAGATCAGCATGAGCGAGCGGCCAGACAATACCCAGCGCGTCATCGAGGTCACCGAGGGCGACCTGCCCCTGCACTGCCCGATGCCCCAGCACGCGGACTGGAATGCGCATCCGCGCGTCTACCTGCCCATCGAGTCGCGCGGCGAAGCGCTGTGCCCCTATTGCGGCACGCTCTATCGCTTGAAAGGCAAACCCAGCAGCGGGCATCATTAAATTGAAATGAAATGATGCCTTTCCTGGCGAGGGCAAAGCCATCCGTATAGCGGTTTGCCCTTATCCCCCGGCATCGAGACCAGCAGTCACGAAACAGATGCTGCGCCATTCCCTCATCCGGGGCCTGCCGGCTGATCTGCTCGGCGACGAGCCGGTCGCGCAGGGGCCATGACATCCGTTCACGCCGCACGGCCGCGCCTGCCTCGTCACGAAAAGCTGGCCTGCGGCCATTTGGCGTCCATGTTCTTCAGACCGGTTCCCGGTTTCCTATAGTCATAAAGGAGTCAATCCACAGCATGGCTTGATCGTGACCGCTATTGGGGAAACCAGATGACCGAAGCCCGGGCGCCCGGAAAGCGGGCGATCGCAGTGCGCGCCCGGTGGGCGTGCCGCCCGACGGGAGACGGCGCATGAGCGGACACAGCGAAGCGAAACCGGGGCTGGCCACCGGCTCACAGGCCCCGCTCGATGCCGTCCTGTTCGACATGGACGGCGTGATTACCGATACGGCGAAGGCGCACGCTGCCGCCTGGAAGCGTTTGTTCGACGCCTATTTGAAGGCGCGAGCAGACCGTCTGGGCGAAGCATTCGAGCCCTTCCGACCTGAGCGGGACTACCGCCAGCACGTGGACGGCAAGCCGCGCTACGACGGCGTCAAGTGTTTCCTCGCGTCACGCGTGATCGAACTGCCATATGGGAGCGAGGACGACGACCCCGACAAGGAGACCGTATGCGGGCTCGGCAATCGCAAGGACCGCTATTTCCGGGACTGGCTCGATGAGAACCAGGTTACGCCCTATCCGGGCACGCTGAAACTCATCGCAGCGCTTCGCAGCGCAGGTGTCAGGACGGCGGTGTTCTCAGCCAGCCGCAACGCCGAGGCTGTGCTGCGCAACGCCGGCGTGCTCGGGCTGTTCGATGCCAGGGTCGACGGCAGCGACTCGGCGCAGCTGGGCCTTGCTGGCAAGCCCGATCCGGCGATGCTGCGGGAGGCGGCCGCGCGACTGGGTGCGCCGCCCGGGCGCTGCGCGGTTGTCGAGGACGCGATCGCCGGCATCGAGGCCGGGGCAAGCGGCGATTTCGGCCTGGTGATCGGGGTTGATCGCGGCGACTATGGCGAGGCGCTGCGCAGGGCCGGCGCGCATCTCGTCGTCCACGACCTGAGCGAACTCGTGCTCACGCCCAGCGGACGCCTGGCCGTCAAGCGGCTCGCCAATCTGCCGTCCGTCTGGGCGCGCGAGGACGAAGTCCGGCAGCGTTTATCGGGAAAGGAACTGGCGGTATTTCTCGATTACGACGGCACACTCACCCCCATTGTCGAAGACCACACGAAGGCGCTGCTGTCCGGGGACATGCGCGATGCGGTACGAGAACTCGGCAAGCGCTGCACCGTAGCCATCGTGAGCGGCCGCGACCTTGAAATGCTGCAAGGCCTGGTCGAACTGGATTCGGTGTTCTACGCGGGCAGCCACGGCTTTGAAATTGCCGGCCCCGATGGCACCCGCGAGCGCCTGGAGAAAGGCACCGAATTTCTGCCCGAACTCGACGAGACAGAGCACGCATTGCAGGAAAAGCTGGCCGGCATAGCGGGGCATGCCATCGAGCGGAAACGCTTCTCGATTGCGGTGCACTATCGGCAGGTCGCCGACGAGGACATGGGCGAGCTCGAATCGGCCCTTGATGCCGTGCTCGCCGACCACCCGAACCTGCAGCGCGGACACGGCAAGAAGGTGTTCGAGCTCCGGCCGGGCATCGACTGGAACAAGGGCCGGGCGGTTCGCTGGCTGCTTGAAAAGCTCGGCCTCAACCGGCCCGATGTCATCCCGCTGTACATCGGCGATGACGTCACCGACGAGGACGCCTTTCGTGCGCTCGCGGGACGCGGTCTGGCCATCGCCGTACGCGATGGCGGCACACGCCAGACCGCGGCGGACTACACGGTGACCGACACGCAGGACGTCAGGCGCGTCATCGGCATGCTGACGGACATTGCAGCCGGCACGAAGCAGACGCCCGGAGCGAAACGATGAAATCGAACGCAAGCGCGGCACACGGGATGAGCGACTGGATGCTCGTCTATGATGCCTACGAGCCGGAGCAGGAGGGCCTGCGCGAAGCTTTGTGCACGCTCGGCAACGGCTACTTCGCGTCCCGCGGCGCCGCCACAGACTCGCCGGCCGACGACGTGCACTATCCGGGCACTTATCTGGCCGGCGGTTACAACCGGCTCACGACCGAGATCGCCGGGCACAAGGTGGAGAACGAGGATCTCGTCAACCTGCCGAACTGGCTGCCGCTGACGTTCAAAATCGACGACGGCGAATGGTTCCGGCTGGATGATGTCGAGATCCTCTCCTATCGCCAGGCGCTGGATCTCAAGGCGGGCCTGATGCATCGCGACCTGCGGTTTCGCGACAGTCTCGGCCGGACGACACGCTGGAGCGAGCGTCGCCTTGTCAGCATGGCCGATCCCCACCTCGCCGGGCTGGCGGTCGAACTTGCGGCCGAGAACTGGTCGGGGCGCATTACGGTCCGTACCGCCCTCGACGCTGCGATCACCAACAGCGGCGTGGAGCGGTATCGCGGTCTCGCCAGCCGCCACCTCGAGACCCTGGAATTGCATCATCTGGGGGCCGACACCCTTTTCCTCCGCGTCCGCACCAATCAGTCCCTGATCCAGGTTGCGCAAGCCGCCTGCACGCGGCTCTACCGGGACGATGTCGAGATCGACACCGAGCGCCACAGCGATGTCCTGAAGGATCAGGTCAGGCAGGACATCGCCTGCGCGGTGCAAAAGGGCGAGCGCATCGTCGTCGAAAAGATCGTCGCCTTTCATACCTCCCTCGACCAGGCGATTTCCGAGGCCGGCCTCGAAGCGAAGCGGTCGCTTGCCCATGCCGACCGGTTCGACGAACTCCTCGCACCACACGCGCTTGCCTGGAAGCATCTATGGGATGACTGCGACATCGCGCTCGAGGATCATGCGGAGCGGGAGACAGAGCTCAAGCTCCGGGTCTACATCTTCCACCTCCTGCAGACGGTATCCGTCCATACGACCGAGCGCGACGCCGGCTTGCCGGCGCGGGGCTGGCATGGCGAAGCCTACCGCGGACACATCTTCTGGGACGAACTCTTCATCTTCCCTTTTCTCACCCTCCGCATGCCCATCCTCACGCGGGCGCTGTTGCGCTACCGCTTCCGGCGGCTTCCGGAAGCGCGGCGCGCGGCGCGCGAAGCCGGCTACGCAGGCGCCATGTACCCGTGGCAAAGCGGCAGCACCGGGCGGGAGGAAAGCCAGCGGCTTCACCTGAACCCGCAATCGGGCCGCTGGCTTCCCGACAGCACCCATCGGCAACGCCACATCAATGCGGCAATCGCCTACAACATCTGGCAATACCATCAGGCCACCGACGACCACGAGTTCCTGTATGCCTACGGCGCAGAAATGCTGCTTGAGATCGCGCGGTTCTGGGCAAGCATCGCCACCTACAATGCCGCGATCGACCGCTACGAGATCAAGGGCGTCATGGGGCCTGACGAGTACCACACGGCCTATCCCGGGCAGGAAGGCGGCCTCGACAACAACGCGTATACCAATGTGATGGCGGCATGGGTGCTGAGCCGGGCCGGCGATGTTCTCGATCTGCTGCCCAGGATTCATGGCCGGAGGCTTTGCGAGCGCGTCGGCCTGCGGCCCGAAGAGACCGAACGGTGGCGGGACATCAGCCGCAAGCTCCGCGTGCCGTTTCACGGGGCGGGCATCATCAGCCAGTTCGAAGGCTATGACAGCCTCGATGAATTCGACTGGAAGGCCTATGAGGCGAAATACGGCGACATCCAGCGCCTCGACCGCATTCTGGAGGCCGAAGACGATACGCCGAACCGCTACAAAGTCTCCAAGCAGGCTGACGTCTTGATGCTGTTCTATCTGTTTTCTGCCGACGAATTGAGCCTTTTGTTCGAGCAGCTCGGCTATCCCTTCGACCATGACACCATCCCCCGCAACGTCGACTACTATCTCGCGCGCACCTCGCACGGCTCGACGCTGAGCAGGGTCGCGCATTCCTGGGTGCTGGCGCGATCCGACCGTCCCGCCTCATGGCACCTCTTCCAGCGCGCACTCGACAGCGACATCACCGACATTCAGGGCGGCACGACGCCGGAGGGCATCCACGTCGGCGCGATGGCCGGCACCATCGACCTGATTCAGCGCTGCTACCTGGGCATCGAGATGCGCGCCAACATCCTGCATTTCGACCCTGCGCTGCCGGCCGACCTCGGGTGCGTGAAGGTGCGATTGCGCTACCGGCGGCAGATGCTCGACATCGAGGTGGACCACGACAGACTCAGAATCTCCAGCCGCGCCCTGACTGCCGCCCTTATCACCGTCGCCTATCGCGGCCGTTTTCGTGATGTCGCGCCCGGCGACACCTACGAATTCCGCCTGCTCAAGCCAGAGGAGCGCGATCGCGACGAGAACCGCTCAGCACGGGCATCCGACGATGCCACCACCGAGTCGAAAACGCTGCCCCATGGCGAGTGAGGCGCCAGCTCAGTTAGTCCGGCAAAAACAATTCCAGCAGATCGTTCAAAAAGCGCTGCCCATGCTGCGTCGGCTTGAGCCGGGTCGGGCCGCGTTCCAGCAAACCCTGACTTCGTGCGCGTTCGAGTGTGGACGCGCAGACAATCAGCGGCAGGCCGGTGCGCTCGTCGAACAGCGCGGCAGGCACGCCCTCGTTGAGTCGCAGGGCGTTCATCATGAACTCGAACGGCAGGTCGGCGCGCGTAAGCATGCGGGTATCGGCGATGTGCGCGCCCTGCGCCACCGCATCCATGTATTGCTGCGGATGCTTGGTTCGCATCTGCCGCAGGATGCGGTCGTGGAAACTTAGTTTTGAATGGGCGCCTGCGCCAATGCCGAGATAGTCGCCGAACTGCCAGTAGTTGAGGTTGTGACGGCTGGCGTGATGCGGCTGCGCATAGGCCGAGGTCTCGTAGTGCTGCATGCCCGCCTCGGCCAGCCGCGCTTCGATCGCCAACTGCATGTCGGCGGCAAGATCGTCATCCGGAAGCTTGGGCGGCGCAGTATGGCCGAACGGCGTGTTGGGTTCCAGCGTGAGATGGTAGGCGGACAGATGCGGTGGCCTGAACGTCAGCGCAGTATCGAGATCGGCCAGCGCCTCGGCCAGCGTCTGCCCCGGCAGCGCGTACATCAGATCGAGATTGAAGGTGTCGAAATGGGTGGCGGCAAGCTCAGCCGCGCGGCGCGCTTCGGCATCGTCGTGGATGCGCCCGAGCGCCTTGAGATGACGCGGGTTGAAGCTCTGGATGCCGAGCGACACCCGTGTGACGCCCGCTTCGCGAAAACCGGCGAACTTGTCGGCCTCCACCGTCCCCGGGTTGGCCTCCAGGGTGATTTCCGCGCCAGGTGCCAATTGCGTCAGCGTGCGCACGCCGGTCAGGATGCGGTCGATCCCCTCCGCTGAAAACAGGCTGGGGGTGCCGCCGCCGAAAAACACCGTTTGGACCCTGCGCCCCCAGATATCGGGCAGCGCGCGCTCCAGGTCGAGCAGCAGCGCATCGATGTAGGCGGCTTCGGGGATGCCTTGCGCGGCATGCGAGTTGAAGTCGCAATACGGGCACTTCTTCACGCACCACGGCAGGTGGATGTAGAGCGACAGCGGCGGCTGGACTTTCAGACCACTGCCGGCGAAATGAATGACAGCCTCAGCCAAGCCGCTTCAGCTTGTCGGCCAGTTCGCGCAAGGCCTGGCCACGGTGCGAGATGGCGTTCTTCTGATCGTCGCCGAGCTCCGCGCCGGTCTTGCCGAATTCGGGGACGAGGAAATACGGGTCGTAGCCGAAGCCGCCCTCGCCGCGCGGGGTGTCGAT
>JAHJNP010000233.1 GCA_018820745.1 Gammaproteobacteria bacterium | reverse complement strand
CGATGGAAGGCTACCGCGTGGTGACCATGGAATACGCCGCCGACAAGGCCGACATCTTCGTCACCGCCACAGGCAACTTCCACGTCATCACCCATGACCACATGGCGAAGATGAAGGACCAGGCCATCGTCTGCAACATCGGCCACTTCGACAACGAGATCGACGTTGCCGGCATCGAGGGCTATGAGTGGGAGGAGATCAAGCCGCAGGTCGACCACGTCATCTTCCCCGACGGCAAGCGCATCATCCTGCTGGCCAAGGGCCGCCTGGTGAACCTCGGCTGCGCCACCGGCCACCCCTCGTATGTGATGAGCTCCAGCTTCGCCAACCAGACCATCGCGCAGATCGAGCTGTGGCAGGAGCGCGATTCCGGCAGGTACCCGGTCGGCGTCTACACCCTGCCCAAGCATCTCGACGAGAAGGTCGCGCGCCTGCAGTTGAAGAAGCTCAACGCGCAGCTGTCCGAGTTGACCGACCAGCAGGCGGCCTACATCGGCGTGCCCAAGACCGGCCCGTACAAGGCCGAGCAGTACCGCTACTGATCGGCCTCGCCTGAGGAGCGCGCCATGCGTTTGCTGCTGCTGTGGATTCTGAATGCCGTGGCCCTGCTGGCGGTGACCTGGCTGCTGCCTTCGATTCAGGTGTCGGGCTTTGGCGCGGCGCTCGCCGCCGCGCTGGTGCTGGGCTTCATCAATACGCTGGTGCGGCCGGTGCTGGCGATTCTTACCCTGCCGATCACGGTGCTCACGTTGGGGATTTTCTACCTGGTGCTGAACGGTTTCTTGTTCTGGCTCGCCAGCGTGCTGCTGTCCGGATTTCATGTCGAGGGCTTCGGGTCCGCGGTGTTCGGCGCAATTCTCTATGGCGTGATCGCCTGGGCGCTTTCAGCACTTATCCCCAATCAAACAGGCATGGACCGAACATGACCGAACGCACATTCAGCTTCGAATTCTTTCCGCCGAAGACGGCGGAAGGCGCCGAAAAGCTGCGCGCCACCCGGAAACAGCTGGCGCAGCTCAATCCCAAGTTCTTCTCCGTCACTTTCGGCGCCGGCGGCTCGACCCGCGACCGCACCCTGGAAACCGTGCGCGACATCCAGAGCGACGGCAGCGAAGCCGCGCCGCACCTGTCGTGCATCGGCTCGACCGAAGAGAACATCCGCGACATCCTCACCGAATACAAAAGCCAGGGCATCCGCCATCTGGTCGCGTTGCGCGGCGACCTGCCCTCGGGCAGCATGGACGCCGGCGCGTTCAACTACGCCAACGAACTGGTGGCCTTCATCCGCAGCGAAACCGGCGACTGGTTCGAGATCGAGGTGGCGGCCTATCCCGAAATCCACCCGCAGGCGCGTTCCTACACGGAAGACCTGGCCAACTTCAAGCGCAAGGTCGACGCCGGTGCGAATGCGGCGATCACGCAGTATTTCTTCAACGCCGACGCCTACTTCAACTTCGTCGAAGACGCGCGCGCCCTCGGCGTCTCCATTCCCATCGTCCCCGGCATCATGCCGATCGGCAATTACGTGCAGCTGGCGCGCTTCTCCGACGCCTGCGGCGCCGAGATTCCGCGCTGGCTGAGAAAGAAGCTGGAAACCTACGGCGACGACCTGCCGTCGCTGCGCGCCTTCGGTCTCGACGTGGTGACCGACCTGTGCGACCGCCTGCTCGCCGGCGGCGCGCCGGGGCTGCATTTCTACACCATGAACCAAGCGGGGCCGAGCACGACCATCTGGCAGCGGCTGGGTTTGTAGGCTGCGCCCACCTCCGGGCCGCCCCGGCCCGGGTCCTGGCCGTCTCTTTTCACTTGTTCCCCGGTCCGATGATCTGTGGGGCTGCCCAATCAGCAGCCAGGCAGCGTGGGGCTGCGCGTGGACGGCCTGTGCCGGCTGCCCCGATTTGTTCTGCGCGATCACACTCCGCTTTTCAGCAGGCGCCTTCCTGCGAATCGGCAAGGTCCTGCGTGCCTTTCTCAACCCATCAGCTACGATGACAGTGTCCAAAGACGAAGGACATTGAACAGGAGGCCAACATGGAAAACATCGCATTGCCTGATACCAACGTGAGTGATTTTGCACAGGCGCGTCGCGCGGCCGTGGATAAAGCAGGCGAAGTACTCGCTCGTCCCGTTATCGTCGCCTGGAAGGACGACAACAACGGCAAATCGGCCCCCGAAATCCCGGGCGGAAAGGGTGATCGCTGGCATGACTATGGAGAGAGCAACGAGGGTGTGCTGGAATTGCAGGTCGGCAACACCTATCACTTCATTTTTATGGAGGCTGAGGGTTTCGTCGAACCCGATATCAACCTCGCCTCCCTTGAGGACCACGGGACGAAATTCCTGTGCCTCAACGACGCGTGTACCCAAGAAGACCTGGAAAAACTGGGCTATCTTGGCGGTGGTCTCGGCGGCTAGGGCGCGCCACGTTTATCCGGGCACCCAACGTCACGAGGGTGATCCTGGTCGGCGCGATCCCAGTCTGGCCGCCCAGCCGGGTTGGGGCTACGGTCCGGGCGGCGGCCTCGGCGTGCTCGTCACTATTCTGGTCGTGCTGTTGATGATGGGCCTGATATGACGGGGTATTCCCGTGGCGCGCCGACAACGGCTGTACAGGCTTTACAGCCAGCTGATGCGGCCCTTCAGGGTCGCCAACTCAACCACGGCATCCTTGAGCGTCGCGCCGGCGTCGCCTGAACCGGCCACCATCGCCTTGTCGGCGACCGGCACCAGATTGTCGAGCTTGAAGCGCCCTTTGCCGGTCTGGTCGCGCAGGAAGCAGCCTTCGTCGAAGAACAGGCGGTCGCCGCTGGCGTCGATTTCCTCGGAGTCGACCGAGTGGTGGCCGATCAGGCGACGGATGCCAGCCAGCCCATCAATCAGGTCAACCGGGGTAACGGTTTTCCGGTTGGCGTCGATCAAATAGGCATTCATGGCACCACCTTCACGGTTGTTGAGGAGTCAGGGCAGACTGGCTTTGAGGGCCTTCAGGCAGTAATCAACGTTTTCCTGTTTTGCAGAATAGCCCATCAGGCCGATGCGCCAGATCTTGCCGGCCATGTCGCCCAGGCCGGCGCCGATTTCCAGGTTGAATTCGCTGAGCAGACGGGCGCGCACCGCGGCCTCGTCGACGCCTTCGGGCACGAAGATCGAGTTGAGCTGCGGCAGGCGGGCCGAGGCCTCGACCACATACTTGAGGCCCATCCCTTCGAGCCCGGCTTTGAGTTTTTCGTGCATCGCGCGGTGGCGCGCCCAGGCATTTTCCAGGCCTTCCTCTTCCAGGATCACCAGCGCTTCGTGCAGCCCGTACATCGGGTTGATCGGCGCGGTGTGGTGGTAGGAGCGTTTGCCGGCCGACTGCCAGTAGCCGAGCACCAGGTTGAGGTCGAGGAACCAGCTCTGCACCGTGGTCGTGCGCGCTTTGATGCGGGCGATGGCACGCTCGGAGAACGACACCGGCGACAGGCCGGGGGTGCACGACAGGCATTTCTGGCTGCCGGAATACGCCGCGTCGATGCCCCACTTGTCCATATACAGCGGCGTGCCGCCGAGGCTGGTGACGCAGTCCATGATCGTGAGCGCGCCGGCTTCCTGTGCGATCCTCCCCAGCGCTTCGCCATCCGACTGCGCGCCGGTCGAGGTCTCGGCGTGCACGAAGGCGAGGAGCTTCGCGTCGGGATTGGCCTTGAAGGCGTCGCGCACCTTCTGCGGATCGACCGGCGCGCCCCAGGCGTCGTCGACGATCACCGGCACGCCGCCGGTGCGCTTGACGTTTTCCAGCATGCGCCCGCCGAACACGCCGTTGCGGCAGACGATGACCTTGTCGCCCGGCTCCACCAGGTTGACGAAGCACATTTCCATCCCCGCCGAGCCGGGCGCCGAGACCGGGAAGGTCAACGCGTTCTCGGTCTGGAACGCCATCCGCAGCATGGCCTTGATCTGCTCCATCAGCTCGACGAAGGCGGGGTCAAGGTGGCCGATGGTCGGGCGTGCCATGGCGTCAAGCACGCGCTGCGGCACATCGGAAGGGCCGGGGCCCATGAGGATGCGCTTGGGGGGGATGAAAGAAGCCGTCATAACCTTGTTCTCTGTATGGAAATTATCAATTAAAACAAGCGGTTGATTCTACGGGCAAACGACGGAGGCCGGAAACCCCGGTTGCTTCGTCTGGCAGGCTTGCAGCCGTGGCGCCCGCGTCTATG
>JAHJNP010000232.1 GCA_018820745.1 Gammaproteobacteria bacterium | reverse complement strand
CCTCGAAGCGGGGATACACCGCCACCCGGTCGCCGTCCTCGAGCTGCCGGCTGAAGTCCGCCGACTCGTCGTTCACCAGGATCAATTCCACCTCGGTATGCGGCACGCCGAGCGCCTCGATCATGTGCTTGGTGGTCGCCGCGCGCGCGCACGGCACGGTGAATTCCCGCTTGCGCCGGGCCGGCGCGAGGAAATCGTTCAGTTCTTCATAGAAGCGGAAGGTGGCGGTGACCATGTGCGGCGGCGTGTGACATCAATCAATCAGAATCGAAGCGTGCAATACATGAGCGGCCGGCTTGCATGGATGTGCATGCCGCTGAACCATTTTGAAGCGTGGGGCGGGAATACTTTCCCGCCGCCGTGGCAAGCGGGCAACCGTCGGCAAGGCGTTGCCGACCTACGGCCAGCCTGGATTTGAATAAGGCGTTATGGCCGGCGACCTGAAAATGATTCAGCGGCATACAAGTATCAATGCTCGAACGGGATGGCTTATTCCCCGATCTGCTGGGCCCAAAGCATGGCGTCGATATGGAAGCCGTTGACCCGCCAGATATCCAGCCCGACGGCTTGCGCGAGCGCAGCCACATTTTCGTTGTCGGATTGCTCGCAGGCGATCGCCAAATCCAGGTAGGGCGCATATTTTCCCGCCTGATGAAGCAGTGCTTCATCAACCAAGGGCGGCAGGCTGACCTGCTTCAGCACAGCCTCCATCGGCATGGACAGCACGACATCCAGCAGGGAGAACATTCCCGCCACGAACAGTTCATCCCGCTCATCGGAAGATAGGGCGTCCAGGGCACAAAGCTCAGCCAGCCGCGCACGAATCAGGGCGTTTTCCATCACTGCCCAATCCAGCCCGGTTGACTTGCCGCTGGTAAACAGCAAAAGCGTCAGCCAGCGATAAAACTTCTGCCAGCCCAGCACCATCAGTGCCTGCTCCAGCGTGGCAACCTTGTGCGTCAGCCCCATTCCGGGGGAATTGATGTAACGCAGCAACTTGTAGGACAACGCCAGGTTCTGCTTGATCAGGCTGGTCAGTTCGGATGTCTCCGCATCGCTTCGCAGCTTGTTCAGCAGCTCCAGAATCTTGAGGCGGCCCGCATCCATCCTCGGTGCGTCCAGCTTTTCCCGGCTGGTGATGAAAAGCCCTTGGTAACAAGCAAACGGCAAGCCGGTGCAGACGTTGTATTCCTCCAGCGTTTGAATGTTGGTCGCCACGAACCTGATTGCCGGGGCCAGCCTGAGTGCGGCATCCATCTGATCGCTGATGACCGGGATATCGCTGTTGCCGATATCGATAAAGAGGAAATCCGCCAGTTCCAGAAATGGCGCCATGCCCGGGTTTTCCACGACGTCCGCGCGCAGGCCCGTGCGGTATCCCAGCGCCCGCAGGCGGGCCAGCCCGGCCAGACTGGATGCGAGATTGGCGGCGAGTTGCGTGTTGGTGCCCACTACATACACGATGCCCTGCGGCTGCGGCTCTTCGAGAAAAGACATTTCCAGGGAACTGGCCGATACGTCGACAAAGGCCAGCCGGAATGCCAGCAAGCGCTGAATCCCCTTGTCTTGCAGATTGCGCACCAGTACCTTGTCGTACAGGCGCTGCATACTGATGCTGGAGGCTCGTATCCGCGGGTTGATCTTGTACCCCAGGCTCAGGGTATACCCCGCCACGCGCCTGTTCTTCCCCAGCACGGCTTCACGGCACACGATCGACTTGGCGGGCGGGGACGCCAGCGGGCTGGTCGAATGGGTCGAGACCTGGACGGGCGCTTTATCCACCTCGCTCACCAGAGGCGCAACGGCATTCAGCTTGCGAAAAGCCGCCTCCTGGGCCAGCGACGCAAACAGGCCGTCACGCTCGGCAGCTTTGCGCCGAGCGGCCTTGTTGCCCGCAAACAGTCTGATAATACGATCCAGCATCAAAGCCATTCCCCGGCATTCATCGATTGAACGTCTTTTCAAAACCAGGCTTCATGATTCCGGCAATCTCCCGTCCCCCGGAGCCCCGCATGATCATTACATGCCGACCCGCCATTCACCATTTACCCGTGGTCACCCACCTGGCACACGGAACAGCGGACACCGCCTGCGTCCCCGGCTGCCATCCCTCAGCGCCCGCTCAGCTGGCTATTGTCGGCCATTTAGCAGGGGATTGAAAAACCCGCCTCCCCGACAGCGCGCCCAGACGTGCAAACGCCACCTCGAAGGTGGCGTTTGCTTGGGGTCCCGGCAAAACTCAGTGTTGGCCTTTTGTCGGCTTGTCTGCTTTGGGGGGGGTAATGAACGATCCGACCGGAACAACAACCTGCTTCGGCTTCTTGGGTTTTTTTGCTTCCTTGTTACCGCGTACCTGGCCTTTAGCCATGGGGATTCTCCTTGCAACGACTTCATGAATACGGCCGGGCTTGCAGCAGCAAACACAACACAACACAACACAAAAGAATCATAGACCCTTACGCGAGAATGCGTGGCTTTATATTCTCGATCGATCGTGAACGAACACCCCGTCCGGCGGTCGTCCGCATCGCTGCATTTCATCCCCTGGCGGAAAGGCGGTGCCGGCTGCGCGGCAACCATGGCATCAACCTGGCCCCCGCTACTTCGTGTGGCGCTTGCGCTGCGCGTACGCCTCCGGCGTTTGCGGAAAATCCGCCGCCAGGGTCTCGGACGTCAGATGACCGAGGGCGAACTCGGTATACGCCGCCACCTCGTGCGTCTGCCAGGCGGCGTCGCGGCCCAATGCGCCGGCCAGCAGGGCCGCCACCCGGGGGGCGGCCTCAATGCTGGCGCGCGCGTCCAGCAGCAGCGCGCGGGTGCGTCGGGCGAGCACGTCCTGCACGCTGCGCGCCATTTCGTG
>JAHJNP010000231.1 GCA_018820745.1 Gammaproteobacteria bacterium | reverse complement strand
GTTCTCCGGATGGGCGAAATAATAGCCCTGGAAATACTGGATGCCGCAGTGGCGGCACATGTCGAACATCTCGCGGCTTTCAACCTTTTCGGCGATGAACTGGCCGGAGAAGTTGAGCTGGATGTGCGCGATGATCTCCATGGTCTTTTCGGGAGGCTGCTCGAGCACGTCGAGCTTGACGAAGTCGACCATCGGCAGCAGCGGACGGTACTCGTCGAGGCAGACGAAGTCATCCAGGGCGAAGCGGTAGCCGAGCTGCCTGAGTTCGCGGATGCGGGCGATCAGCACCGGCGTGACCGGTACGGTCTCGAGAATCTCGTAGACCACGTGATGGGGCGGGAGCAGGCAGACGAAGTCGCTCATCAAGGTGGCTTCGTCCAGATTGATGAAGGCGAGCTTGCCGTGCAGCAACCACTCGGGGCCGAGACAAAGGGTGTTGCTGATGACCTCGACGCCGGCCTGCAGCTGGCTGGTGACGTTAGCCGAGACGGCGTTCAGCGATTGCCTGAACAGGAGTTCGTAGGCGAACAGGCGATGGTCGGCATCGACAATGGGTTGCCGTGCGAGAAAGGTTTCCTTGCCCATTCAGCGCTCCTCCAAAGACTACTTGTTGTGTAATTGTGACTGCAGCATATCAGTTCGTTTCCCCCTGCGGTTGCAGGCTTCCCCCAATCAATGCCAGGCATTGCCGGCGGTTTCGGGGCGAGGGGATGCGGTACTGGACGGGGGGAATCGTTAAATGAGGCATCGGGCAGGCTTTCGTTGTAATCTGCACGCGGCGCGGCGCAACCGCCGCCGAACACCCGGGTTCCCGTCGTTATAGATGGAGGAAATCATGCTCAAGGCAATCGTTCCATCAATCATCAGTCTGTTACTGGCCGGCTCGGCGCTGGCGTCCGAGGTCACCTATCGCAAGGACATCCGTCCGCTTTGGGATGCCAAGTGCTCGGCGTGCCACGGCGCGAAGTCGCCTTATCTCGGCGAGTTTCTGGAGAACCAGGACAAGTACAAGAAAATGAACAAGGGGCCGCGCATGGATACCTACGCGGACCTGATCATATTTGTGGGCTGGCCGGATACCGGCGCGATCATGCGCCGGCTCGACGACGGGAAGAACTCCAAGGATGGCAAGCCGGGGAACATGTATCGCTACCTCGGTGCGACGGATGAAGAGCGCCAGAAGAATTTCGAAGTCTTCAAGGCCTGGGTCGGCGAGGATGCCTGGACCCACAAACGCTGGGACGCGAAGGGCGACATGCCGGCCGTGACGAAGGAGGAACTGGCGAAAATGAAGGTCAAGTATTGATCCGATCGAGGGGGCCAGGCCGCTTAAAATCTGACACGCCATCGTCGCCGACCCGATGAAGACGCTCCTGCTGATCGCCGCGCTCGCCGCCGCTGCTTATTTCGCACTCGCTCCGGGCCCCGACGCCCCGGAGAGCCGCAAGGCCGCACCTCCCGGCGTGTCACTTGCGGCGCGTGACAGCAACGATGCCGCCATCGAACACGCCTTCGCCAACCGCCTCGGCAGCCAGCTGGTTGAAGGGCGGGGGACGGTGGTGAAAATCCTGGCGGACGACAACAGCGGCAGCCGGCATCAACGCTTCATCGTTCGGCTGGATTCCGGGCGGACGCTGCTGATGTCGCACAATATCGATCTGGCGCCGCGCATCGACGGGTTGCGCACGGGAGACACGGTGGCGTTTTACGGCGAGTATGAATGGAACCCGAAAGGCGGCGTGATTCACTGGACGCACCACGACCCGCAGGGCCGCCACCCCGCAGGCTGGATCCGGCACGATGGACGGATCTATCAGTGACCGGGAAGAGGCGATAGGGCAGACCGCGGCTTCATCAAGCGGAGAGGTCAGGGCCAACCCCGGTGGACCGGGTCTGCCCAGGCCTCCGTTGCGACTCACGTCTGTCCGACCCAAATGACGCACCATCCCTCCGGACTGACTACGCCTTCGACCACTTTGCAGGCGTTCGGCGCAATGAAGTGTATGCAATTGGCACACGACTGTCCGTCCTTCGGCTGATTCTGGTATTGCACGCTTGCCTGCGACACTTTTCCAGCCGCCGGTGCGGCGGTTGACCCGGTGCCGGGCGCCGGACTGGTCGGCTCGGCCGATTCGGGGGCGGGGGTCATCGGGGCGGTGCCGGTTGCGTCGTCCGGGGTGGTGCCGGTTGCATCCGTCTGTGTCCCGCGGTCGCAGCCGAGCAAGGCGGCCGGGACCAGCAGGCTGCACCCGGCGGCCAGCGCGCCGCGCAGCAGGGTCCTGCGGGACGGGTCATCCGCTTCGGTGAGGTGTGCATCGGGGAAGGGCATGCTTCCGGACGGGTTCCGGCTGCGAGTGAGGATTTTCATGTCGAACACTCCTTTCTGGTGTGTGAGGCGTGCCTGGCGGGCACCTGTTGTGCAGGCGCGATTTCCCTGCCTGGGCT
This sequence comes from Gammaproteobacteria bacterium, assembly GCA_018820745.1. Taxonomy (GTDB): domain Bacteria; phylum Pseudomonadota; class Gammaproteobacteria; order Burkholderiales; family Thiobacillaceae; genus Thiobacillus. The sequence goes on along the minus strand of JAHJNP010000231.1, from coordinate 7,308 downwards.
CAGCGCCCGTCAACAAAAGGCAGGGCCTGTGCCTCATCGCAATGTAGACCAATTTCAAATCGGCGTTGCCTGGATTCGAACGTCGGTTGTCCCTTTACCGGCCCTTGCGCATTGCACGCCGGGGGCAGATCCGGACATGTTGCCGGTGTTGGGCTGAAGAGCCGGCTTGCGCCGCCCCTTTCGTCTCCGCTTCAGATGCTGCCGGTGCCGGACGAAAGCGCGGGCGCCGATCTCCCTCGAACAGGCCAGGGCGAAACCACCCTGCCTATACTTGATCATCGCCCGCCCAAGGAGGAATGCCATGGTGACAATCCGGGATTACCGCATTGCGGCCTACTTCATCATCCTGCTCGGATGCGCAGCCGCGGCCATGGCCTCACTGGTGCCCTTCTACACCGTGGGCTACAAGGTCGATGCCATCGCGCTGGCAGCGGTGCTGACGCCTTTCGTGATCTACGGCATGTTCAGCGAAAGCCTGCGCGGCCCGTGGTTGCTTGCGTCCGGACTGGTCCTGCTGGGCGCCACCCTGGCGGTGGTGGTCGACGAGCGCTTCCTGCGCTACGACGGCTACCGCGACGCCACCCTTTACTGGGTGCCGCTGCTGGCGGTGGCGCTCGTGCTGCCGATCGCGTACGGCTTCGGAAAGCGGCCGCCGTACACCTGAACAGGCACCGCCCGGCGGGACATGATCAGCATGATTATTATGCAGGGCCAACCCGGACACCTTCCCATCCCATGCCAAACCCGATCATGAAGCCTGTCCCCTGCTTCGCCGCCATCCTTGCCGCGGCTGCGCTTGCAGCCTGCGCACCACCTGCGCCGCCGCTTCCGACTGTCGGGGCCGTTGACCTGGGCCGCTATTACGGCACCTGGCACGAGATCGCCCGGCTGCCCAACCGCTTTCAGGCGATGTGTATTTCGGATACCCGGGCGACGTATCGTCCGGATGGAACGGATGTGTCGGTGGTGAATCAGTGTCGCACGGCTGACGGCAGGCTGGAACAGGTCAGCGGGGTCGCCAAGCTTGTTGAGGGCAGCAATGGCGCAAAGCTGCGGGTGAGCTTTTTCTGGCCCTTCTACGGCGACTACTGGGTTCTGCAACTCGACCCGGATTACCGCTGGGTGCTGGTTGGCGAGCCGGACCGCAAATACGCCTGGATTCTGGCGCGGGAGCCGGATCTGGATGAGGCGACGCTGGAGAAGTTGCTGACGCGGGCCGATGCGCTTGGGTTCGACCGGCAGGCGTTCCTGAGAACGCAGCACACCCGGCCCGCGCATTGATGCGGCCAGCGAATCGGGCGGGTCAGGCCCGGATAAATTCCGCCACCGCGAAAGAATACCCAAACGGGTACTCAGCGTTCCATGCGCTCGATCATTTTTTCCAGTTGCTGGGCCAGCGCATCCCAAACAACCATGGGACCCGTTTTCTCGAATTCTTCTTTTGACCACTGGCCGGGGGGCTTGAGTTTGAATTCCTCGACGCGCCTGGACAATTTGTCGCGTTCCAGCTTCAGGCTGGTCAATGATTCACCCGTGTCGCTGCCTCCCGCTTGGGCAATGTCGTTCTGGGCGCGTTCGAGCAATTCGTCCACATGTTTCAGGCGGGATTCATGCTCGAGGATATGTTGCTGCACCAGTTGATCCAATTTGGTCATCGCCAATCCTCCCGCCACGAAAAGAAACTTGCCGCCATCCCGACGATTTAAAGTTAGCAATCAATTCGCACGCTGACAATGAAAGTGAAACAGGCTTGCCCATTCGCCCTTTCCATTTCGTGCCCCATTCAAAACCAAAAAGACGTGTCCTTGGTCAGGAACTCGTCGTGCGGCATGTAATGCGAGCCATCGCAGGAAAAGGTCACGCTCACCATGCCGTTGAAAATGTTGATCGACGCGACGCGCAGGTAGATCGTCGGGTCGGTCAGGCGCAAGGCCTGCAGGGTCTTCAGGATACGGCCGATTTCGCCTGGCGCGATCGCGGCATCGGGCGGATAGGTGCGCGGCGGATAGAGCAGGCAGATGTCCGGATCGCTCAGGGTCTCGTGATCCAGGATGCGGTAGCGCAAGGGGTCGTCCAGCGTCCAGATGGTGGCCAGGCTGCTGGAAAAATGGATCTGGCATTGAAATACGCCGCGCTCCGTCAGCAGTTCCTCCAGGATGGACAGCGCCGGTTCCAGATTGCCGTCCATCGGGCTTTCCACCCGGCTTTGCTGAAACACCGTGCCGCGGATTGCCGGATCGCCCTTCACCTGGCGCCAGTTGTCCGGTTCTTCGTAGAGTTCGGACGTCACCGGCAGATTGCGCAAGTCGAAGTTGGCGCCGAGATAGCCCACCACCACCGAATCCCGGTGCACCACCTGGAGCGCGGTGAGCGAAGGCCGGTGTTCGCTCTGCCCGATGTAGGCGTCGGAGAGCAGAAACCCCCAGACCGGCACCGCTTCCTGCATGTACGGGCGCTGCGAGCGATCGCTCCCGAAATGGTCGAGCACGATTCCCGTTGGGCCGATGTTGTTGCAGACCTGTATCCCGTCCATGTCCACGCAGTACAGGACCGAGCAATGCGGAATGCCGGGGAAGTTCTCCGCGAGAACCGCATCCAGCGCATTGCAATCGCCCCATGCCGGTGCGCACCGCTCGGCCAGTTGCCCCAGCGGCTCCCGCAGCATGCGCGCCAGTTCCTCGCGCTGCTGGTGGATGCTGTCTTTCCATGAACGCTTCATGACGCTTCCATCATGCCTGTATGACTCCACAGGCTTCTTTTCGGTGTGCGCTGCGATGTTCATCCACATGGATTTTTCTCCTGAAAAACAGGCCGTTGTTGGCCAAGGCCGTTCCTGGTTGTTCAAGGTGCGCAAGAGGCGTCCGGAACCCGTCCTGCACGCTTCGCGGCGACCGGGCGCCCGCAATGGCTTCAGCGCGCCGGGCGTTTGGCTCTTGCGGCCGCCCGGCCGGCGCCGAGGTTCATTGTCGATATCCCGATTCCGCTGCAGCACGTACCATGCCAGAACTGGTTTTGCTTTGTTTTTCATGGGCTTGAGCGACATGCCTGGCGGTGGGCTGTCCTCGCTTCGTCGCCTGAAGGCGACATCAAACAGGGCTACACAGGCAACTCATTGTAAAGAATGGATATTTCCTGTCTTTTAACGAAGACAGGATAGGCCCGGCAGGCACCACTTTGGCCCGGACTCCGTGGGGCCGCCCGCCGTACCCGGCCAGCGCAGGCTCATCCGCGACAAGGCGGCGTGCGGATAGCTGCCCGCCAAACGAAAAAAGGCGGCCTGCATGGCCGCCTTTCGTCCTGCACCGTTGCTTGATTTACAGCGGCTTCACTTGCCGACGGCGCCGCGCCGTGAGACCAAGCGCGGCCAAGCCCAGGCCCATCAGGGCAAGGCTTGCAGGTTCGGGCACATGCACCTCATGATTGACGTAGAACGTGCTGCTCAGATCTTCCCCCGACCAGGCAAAGCCGAGCAGGTTGCCTGCAGCGTCGAAGAAACCGGAAGAACTGACCACGTAGTTGGTGCCATCCCACGTGAAACTGCCCAATGGCAGGTCTAACGTCTCGCCGAAGTCCGTGGCGCCCAGCACCTGGTAGCCGAAGCGGTCATCGCAGGGGCCGTTGCTTGCAGGCCCAGGGCAGGGTGCTGCGTTCGGGGTTTCCCATATCTGGAGCACGAACTCCAGTTCATTGCTGCTCCAGACTGGCATCGTCATGGCGGCATCCGCGTAATAGTCGATATGGTAGTGAACGCCGACCGTGCCAGTGAAATCCTGGCTGATGATCTCGTTGTTGTGGGTCAGCCATCCCATCACGGAACCGAAATCGTTGCTGACGTCGACGGCACCGCTGATCCACTCGTGGCCGGCATTAGCGGGATTGGGATCGGCGTTGTGCCCCGTGATCGCATTCCAGGGGGGAACCGGCGGCTCATTGCCCGCATCGTTGAGTGACAGGTTGCTTTGGCCGGTCACCGGCGCCCCCCAACTCACTTGCTGATAAACGGTGTCTGGCGTGACTGCGGCATAGCCATTGCCGCCGGGGTACTTGGGGCCGGTGGGTGCGTACCCGGTTGCGGCGGGATCCGCATACCCCTCGTTCACGTTGCTGTACACGGTCGGGGGCGGGAAATCCACATCGCTTTCGAATACGAAGCCGCCGTAGGCGTTGTAGTAAAAGGTGGGTATGGGGGCCGCGCTGGCGGGGACGGCAATCCCTGCCGCCAACGCGCCGGCCACCAGTGTGCTGAGTAATGTTCTTTTCATGATTCGCTCCTCTGTTAACGATGAAAAAACGGATTGAATGAAACAAGCTGCTGTTGGCGGCCACCCTTGACTTCACCGAGAAGACACCCACGGCAGACAGTAAAGCACGCAGCATGCCAATCAATAGTTCTATTTGAAAATCAATAGGTTGCGTAAATATTTCGTGCGTTTTCAGGGGCGGTCGGCGTGCTGTTTCCCCGGGTGTAAAGCCGCACGACAGGGTAGTCAGGACTTCTGCCTGGCGGGCCAACCTGCGGCCTGTATTGAAAGTTGTTTATAGAACAAGGCGTTGCACGTTTTTTTCGGGTCGAGCGGCGTACATCCACAGCAAGGAATAGCGTCGAACCTGGGCATCCGGTTTCTGCATCAGAACTGACACACCTCATGACGCGCCTCATGTCGCAGCCAGGTATTTTTTCGCCAGGTGCGCGCGAGGAATTTTCGTTTCCAGGCTTGGGGTCGCGGCAACACTTTGATACGCAGATCAAGCCGGGCCGCATCCGGACGGCAATCAAGCAAAGGCGTTTCCTTAAAGTCGTTCAGCCAAAGTGACTTGACCCGCGAGGTGGCGCATACGAATGCCCTGGATTTTTCATGCCCAAGCCGCTGACGGCCGTTGTAAAGAATCCCGACTTTTCGCGCGCCTCCCGAGCCTGCCCGCCATGGATGTGCTGACCACATGATTCCGAGCCGGGCCTCCGCCGGCATCGTTGCCTGAGGCCGGCGGCACAGGTTACATTCGGTTACAACGCGTTACATTTTCGCGGGTGCCCGACATCCCCGGGATACATCTCCTCCCCAGAATACGTTTCATGCCGAACCTGCTCTGGGTCGGCTGTTCCGACAACCTCTCTGAAGGAGATTTCAATGAAATTGCTCCAAACTTCTTTTGCCAAACGTGCCCTGATGGTGGGCTTGATCGCGGGCAGCGGCATTCTGGCGGCATCGACTTTTGCGATGCCGGCCGGTGGTGCCGCAAGCAAGGAAGGCTGCGAAGCCAGACACGGTCAGAAAGCCCACGGCAATCGGGCTGAAAATCGTGCCGGGCATCTGGCCGAACTGAAGGAAAAACTCAAGCTCACGCCTGCGCAAGCGGCTGCATGGGACAGCTTTGCCAGCGCCCGCCAGCCTGGAATGCGTCAGGGTGTGGACGGGCAGGCCATGCGAGGCGAGTTCGAAAAGCTGACCACGCCGCAACGCCTGGACAAGATGCTTGCCATGTCGGAGGTGCGCCGCGCCAGGATGGTTGAGCGTGCCCAGGCGACCAAGGCCTTCTATGCCCAGCTGACCCCCGAACAGCAGACTGTGTTCGACGCCGAGGCGGCGCCTGGCCGCCATCGGGGTCACGGTGGCAAGCATCACCATCAATCCTGAGTGATCGGGCGGTAGTCAATCAAGCGTGGGCGGGTGACCGCCCACGTTTTTGTGTGGCTGGAATTTGTCAGACACCTGATTGCGAATTTCTGCGGCCACCCGCCGGGATGACGGGTGAAGCGGTCCGACGAGGCCTGGCCGCGCGCGTTCTCATTTTGCGGTGCCTTGAGGGCGATGGCGCAGTTGACTGCCGCGCGCATTCCCCCAGCATGGGCATGGTGCTTGCACCCGTGAATGGCCCGATTGTTTTTGTCTGGCATTGGCCTACAAAGAGTACAGATCGTGCGCCAGATCCGGCGCTGTCATGCCCAGTTCACCGTGAACCAGGAGGACCTCACCATGAGAAACGTGCATATCGACTATCACGGCCCTGACCAGGGCTTCCAGGCCGCCAGCCTGCTCGCGAAAGACGCCGCGAAGGCGAACCAGATGAAAGACCCGACCATCGTCTCCTGGCATCGGAGCAACAAGCTCGGGGCGACACCCCCCTACTATGACGGTGCCAATCCAGAAACCTGGTGGGAAAAATACGGCGAGGGCAACGGCGGCAAACTGGAGGTCAGCGTGGGGGAGGATGACTATCAGTTCATCATGATGGACGCGCGCGGGTTTGAGACCGTGGGCGACCTCCCGTTGCGCAACCTGAAGGACCGCGACGGCAACCCGTACCTCTGCTTTACGCCGCTGCAAGGCAGGGATTCAGCCATCCCCAAGCCGGAAGCCTGCATCCTTCTGGACGGCTGGGCGGCCGACCAGTATTGAAGCCTGGTCTAGACACCCTGCCGCAGTCACGTGCGGGGCAGGGCGATGAACCATGCCGCTGATCTGCGGGCGAGCCAGTTCGTCTCCCGCGCGCGGGCGGAGCCGGGTGCGGAAAGCCTGGTGTTGGAACGGTGACCCCCGTACCGATGATCTGACGGGTTGCTTCGATTCATTCGCTTGATCGGGAAACGGGGCAGCCTGAATTGCCCCGTTTCCCTTTACTGCCTGATTGTCATGTCCGCCTGCTTCAGGCCGCCTGGGCCATGGGCATGTTCTTGAACAACTTGCGCAGTTCGTTGCGCAGTTCAGGCGTGTCTCGCTCGTGATGCACCGAAACAGCATGTTGAACAGCCGCTTCCAGAAGCTCTTCTTCGCTGTCTGCGGAAATCATGACCGTGCAGTTCATCTCGCTTGGATATTCCCTGCAATCAATGTATTTGCGTTCCATCGTGACCTCCTTTCATTCGCCCGAATGGCCTCTGGTTCAACTTGCCCAGACGTCGCAAAAGGCGAATTCCATTTATAGACCAGAAACTTGATAAGCCAGCTCCGAATCGGTCTCTGCCGGGGGCGCGAGCGTGGCGATCTGACACAGTGCGATGGTGACGGTCGTGCACGACGGCTGCACGCCCCCCTGCACGCTGCAGAATGGTGGTTGCGCGGATGTCGGCGGGTTTTGAGGACGCAGAACAGGACGCTCGATATCAGCCTAGACGCGCGTGCTGCGCCTCCAGCTTCTGCAGCATGGCGGCAAAGTCGGCCAGCCGCGCCTGCTCCTGCTGCACCACGGCAGCGGGTGCTCTGTCGACGAAGCTGGAATTGGCCAGCTTGCCTTGCGCCTTGGCGATTTCGTTCCGGATGCGGGCGATTTCCTTGGCGAGCCGGGCGCGCTCCGCGTCCTTGTCGATTT
>JAHJNP010000230.1 GCA_018820745.1 Gammaproteobacteria bacterium | reverse complement strand
GGCTATTCGGCGGAAGTGATCGTCGACACCATCCTGCGCCGCATGCCGGACTACGTGAACTACATCACCCCGCAGTTCTCGCGCACCGACATCAACTTCCAGCGCGTGTCCACGGTCGACACGTCCAACCCCTTCATCACGCGCGACATCCCGACGCCGGACGAGAGCTTCATCGTGATCCGCTTCCGCGAGCCGAAGGGCGTCGACTTCCCCTATCTGCTGAACATGATCCCGAACTCCTTCATGTCGCGCCGCAACACCATCGTGGTGCCGGGCGCCAAGATGGGCTTCGCCATGGAGCTGATCCTGGCGCCGATCATCCAGGACATGATCGCGGGCAAGGGCAAGTAGGCAACAGCGACACCATCACCCACAAAAACGGAGCCCTGGGCTCCGTTTTTGTTTGGCGCGTGGGAAGCAAAGGTCACTGCTGCCAGGCAGACGGATACCCGGCCCGAACAAACACCTCGAACTCTTCGGCAGGCAGCGCCTTGCTGAAGTAATAACCCTGCACCTCGTTACATCCCTGTTCACGCAGGAACGCCAGTTGCCCTTCGGTTTCGACGCCCTCTGCAATGGTTTGCAGGCCCAGGCTGTTCGCCAGGCTGATGATGGCGACGACAATGGCCCGGTCTTCCGGATCCTGGCAGATATCCCGCACAAACGACTGGTCGATCTTGAGCTTGTAAACCCTGAAGCGCTTGAGGTAGCTCAGCGAGGAATAGCCGGTGCCGAAATCGTCGATCGACATGCGGACGCCGCACGCGTGCAGGCGATCCATCACCGCGATGGCCGCCGGCGCATCCTCCATCGCGACGCCTTCCGTCAGCTCCAGCTCCAGGTACTGCGGCGCCAGTTTTTCTTCATCGAGAACCTGCGTGACCAGCTCCGGCAGGTGTGGGTGGCGGAACTGGACGGCGGACAGGTTCACCGCCATCACCATCGGCGCAAGGCCAGCGTCCATCCACGCCTTCATCTGCCGGACCGCACTGCGCAGCGCCCATTCCCCGATCTCCAGGATCTGGCCGCTTTCTTCCGCAAGGGGGATAAAGTCGGCCGGCGCGACCATGCCCAGTTCCGGGTGCTGCCAGCGCAGCAGCGCTTCCACCCCGATGATGCGCCCGTCGTCCATGGATATCTGGGGCTGATAGTGCAACTGCAGCTGCTTGCGTTCCAGCGCGCGACGCAGGTCGTTTTCCATGTGCAGGTTGTGGGCCGAACGCGCCTGCATTTCCATGGTGAAGAAGCGGTAGGTGTTGCGGCCGTCGTGCTTGGCACGATACATGGCGGCATCCGCGCATTTTGAGAGCACCTCGAAATCCCCGCCATCGCCGGGATACAGGGCGATGCCGATGGACAGCGTCACGGTCAGCTCGAAAGTCTCGATCTGATACGGTTGCGCGACGGCTTCCAGCAACTTCCCGGCCACATGCGCGGCGCCGTCAGCATCGGTGTCGGGCAGGATCAGGACGAATTCATCGCCGCCCTGGCGCGAAACGGTGTCGACTTCGCGCACGGCAGCTTTCAGGCGGGCGGCGACCGCAATCAGCAAGGCGTCGCCGATGCGGTGTCCCAGCGTGTCGTTGACGTTCTTGAAGTGATCGAGGTCGACGAACATGACGACCAGCTGAGTGTGGTGGCGCTGTGCGGTACTGAGTTCGTGGCTGATGCGGTCGCTCAGCAAGGCCCGGTTCGGCAACCCGGTGAGCGGATCGAAATGCGCCAGTCGCTGGATCCGCTCCTGGGCGGCCTTATGCTGGGTAATGTCGCTCGAGATGCCGATGTAGTGGCTCACTTCGCCCTTCTTATCGAACACCCGGATGATCGAGATCAATTCCGGATACAGGCTGCCGTCCTTGCGGCGATTCCATAGCTCGCCCTGCCAGCGGCCCTGCTCGGAAATGGCTTCCCACATCGCGCTGTAGAACGCCCGGTCGTGGCGCCCGGAAGCAAGCATGCGGGGGTTCTGTCCCATGACCTCGGCTTCGCTGTAACCGGTGACGGCGGTGAAAGCCTGGTTGATCATGACAATGTTGCACTGGGCATCGGTGATGATGATCCCTTCGCCGCTTTGCTCGAACACCTTGGCGGCAAGGCTGAGTTGCGCCTCATCTTGCTTGCGCTGGGTGATGTCGACGAACGTCGCGATCGCACCCACCACCACGCCGTCGGCAACGATGGGATTTGACCAGTACTCGACCGGTATCGCCACGCCGTCTTTGCGCCAGAACACCTCGTCGGACACATTGATTGGCTGATTGGACAGGTAGGCGCAATGCATTTTGCATTCGCTTTCCGGATAGGCGCTGCCATCGGCATGTGAATGGTGAAAGAGCGCATGGGAGCGCTTGCCCAGCACCTCGTTTTCATCCTGATAGCCCATTAGTCTCAGGAAGGTCCGGTTGACGAAGGTGCAATTGCCCTCGAAATCGACCCCGTAGGCCGCTTCAGCCATCGAATCGAGCAGCAGTTGCAGGCGCTCGCGTGAGTCACGCAAGGCCTGCTCCGCCCGTTTTCGCTCGGTGATGTCCTCGCCCGAAGCGAGCACGCCGCTAATCCTGCCCGTCTCGTCCCGCAGCAGCGTGTTGTGCCAGGCCACGGCACGCTCTTCACCGCCGCGGGTCAATATTGCATTTTCCATGTACTCGACGGGGGCAATCTCGCCCGCCAGCATCTGGGTGAACGACGCCTTGACCCGGTCTCGCATGCGCTCGGGCAGGAAATGCTCGACCCAGTCTTTTCCCAGAATATCCGCCTCGGCAGCACCCAGCATTTCGCAGCCCTTGCGATTGACGAGTTGCACCCGCCCTTCCGCATTGATTGCAATCAGCATCACGCCGGCGACATTCAGGTATTGCTGCGCCTGCTGCCGGGATTGCAGAAGCGCCTGCTCCGCCCGGGCGCGCTTGGTGATGTCGCGGGCGATGCCCAGCACCCCGGCGGGCCTGCCTTCTCCATCCAGCATGGGCGTCTTGATCGTCTCGAACAGCCTCCGGCTGCCATCCTCGGCGAAAGTCAGCCATTCCTCGTTGATGCTGGGCTTGCCGGCCAGCATCGCCTGGCGGTCGTGCTCGCGGAAGAAGTCCGCCTGCGCCCGCTCGACAAAGTCATAATCGGTTTTGCCGACGATTGCGGCCTCGCTGGCGCCATAGAGGCGCTCGAACATCGGATTGCAGTTCAGAAAGCGCCCATCCCCATCCTTCAGCCAGACCAGATCGGGAAGCGCATCGAGCGTGGCTTTCAGATTGCGCTGGGCCTCGAGAATTTCGGTCGTGCGCTGGGCGACACGCGCTTCGAGGCGCTGCTTATTCGCTTTCATCTCGACAAAGAGCTTTGCCAGATAGCCCAGCATCAGGCTGAAAAGCAGCCCGAGCGCCAGCTTGAACGAGAGCCCCAGCGGATCGGCCCAGCCCTTGACCGGCGCGACACTCAGCGTCCAGATCGCATTCGGAACGTGCAGGGCCTGTTCCACCGGTTCGATCAGGGGCGTTGACGACGAGTGGGCGATGACTTGTTTTGTCCCGCTGTCCGGCTGGATGCGCCAGAGCTCATAGGCCAGGCCCTGCTCGCCCAGACGAGACAGATGGGCCATATCCAGCCCTTCGGGCAAGTGCATCACCACCAGGGCGAAGCCCCAGAAAATAGGCTTGCCCGGGCCGTCGTCGAGAAACACCGGCAGGCGTCCGACCACGCCGGTTCCGCCCTGCGCCAGTTCCAGCGGGCCGGCCAGGGTGAGCTTTCCGCTGTCACGGGCGAGCAAGGATTCATTACGCTGGGCCGGGGTGGTCAACAGATTCAGGCCAACGGCCCTCTCGTTGCCAGACATCGGCGCGACGTTGCGGACAACGCCTCCAGGCGCCAGCGCCAGGTGGGAGGCGCCGGGGTAAAACGGCAACATGGTGCCGGCAATCGCGTCAAAATCCGCAACGTCGCCGCTGCCCTGACGCACCAGCGCTGCCAGCGCATGGGCCGCGGAAAGGGCATGCCCAATGCGGCTTGTGACTGCATGGGCATGGTGGCCGGCCAGAACGGCAACGCGATCCCGCTCGTGTTGGCGGGCATGCCAGTCCAGCTGCCAGGCAAGCAATCCCGACAGCACGGCAGCGACCAGAAAAACGAGCCCACCCAGCATCCAGGGGTGGGACGGGTAACGCGTGGTTGATACGGGCATTGCGATTACCCCGTTGTCACAGAATGGGCATCCGGCGGCCCGAATAATCCGGCACCTTGTTTTTTTGCGAGAGCAACGCCTCACGCCCTGCCACGGAATCCCATCGCCCTTGCCGGCAGGTACACGCCTGCCACGTCCGGCATGATATCCGGGTCAGACCACCGCGAACCCCACCAGCGCGATCTCGTCGCCGTCCTTGATCGGCGCGGATTTCTCGGCGAACTGCTTGTTGATGGTGATGTTGAGCTTGGGATTGCCGAGCAGCATCTTTTTCCACATCTCGCCGCGTTTCGACAGCACGAACAGCAGGCGCTCGACGTCGGTCACGTCCGGCGGCAGGGCGATTTCGTCGGCGGCCATGCCGAGGGTATCCACGAGGTCGCCAAAAAACAAAACTTTCACCATCCGTCGCCCCTTTATAATTTGCAATTGACCGCCCGATTTTACCCTCGTATGTCTGCCTCCCTGCTGGAAAACCTCAACCCCGAACAGCGCGCCGCAGTAACGCTGCCGCACGAATCCGCGCTGATTCTGGCGGGCGCCGGTTCAGGCAAGACACGGGTGCTGACCACGCGCATGGTGTGGCTGATCCAGACCGGCCAGGTGTCGCCGCTGGGGGTGCTGGCGGTGACTTTCACCAACAAGGCGGCGAAGGAAATGATGACGCGCGTCTCGGCGATGCTGCCGATCAACACGCGCGGCATGTGGGTCGGCACCTTCCACGGTCTGGCCAACCGCCTGCTGCGCACGCACTACCGCGAGGCGGGGCTGCCGCAGTCGTTCCAGATCCTCGACAGCCAGGACCAGCTGTCGGCGATCAAGCGGCTGATGAAGGCGATGAACGTCGACACCGAGAAATACGAGCCGAAGAAGGTGCAGCGCTTCATCAACGGCAACAAGGAGGCCGGGCGGCGCGCGCGCGACGCCGAGGCGTTCGACGAATACTCGATACGCATGGTGGAGCTGTACGAGGCCTACGACGCGCAGTGCCAGCGTGAGGGGGTGGCCGATTTCCCCGAGCTGCTGCTGCGCGCCTACGAGCTTTTGTACCGCAACGAGCCGCTGCGCCAGCATTACCAGGAGCGCTTCCGCCACATCCTGGTCGACGAGTTCCAGGACACCAACACGCTGCAGTACCGCTGGCTGAAGCTGTTCGCCGGCCCGCGCACGGCGCTGTTCGCGGTGGGCGACGACGACCAGTCGATCTACGCGTTCCGCGGCGCCAATACCGCCAACATGGCC
>JAHJNP010000229.1 GCA_018820745.1 Gammaproteobacteria bacterium | reverse complement strand
TTCAAAATCCTTGAGCTGCAGATCCTCATCGAAGTCGACAAAGTTCTTCCCCCCGGGATGCGCGACGATCGGCCATGGGTGAGTCGGACATTCCATTTCTGCCGGGACAGGTACGCTCATGGCAACACCGAATCCGGCATGGGCCGCCGCGGCACTGCCGGCGCGCTGACCGTCAAGCAGCCGGGCCAAGTAAGTGTGCACACCGTTGACCCGGCCACAGGCGAAGATGCCAGCCGGCAGGACATCGGGAACGAATTGCTCGAGCGCTTTTTCGTAGCGCATGCGGGTGCCGGCCTGGTACAGCAGGTTGGCGGCGGGCGCCCAGCCGACGCTCATCAGGATGCCGTCGCAGGGGATATGTTCACGCCCTGTGCCTGGCGCATCAGGTTGCGGCATGGGGACAACGACGGCTGCAGCAACGCCCTTGCCACCGCTTGCCGGAACGGCCTCGGTGATGCACGCATTGAGCAGGATACGAATGCCCTGGTGGATGACGGCTGTCTCGGCCTCGCCGTCACCAATCACCGGGCGCAGATCAACGACTGCAGCCACCTCGATACCGTGCGCCATCAGGTCCAGGGCTGCACGGTAGCCATCGGCATTGGCCGCCAGCACCACGGCGCGGCGCATCGGGCACACGGCGTAACGGTAGATCAGGCGCTGGGCAGCCGAGGCCAGCATGATGCCGGGCAGGTCGTTGTAGCGGAACACGGCGGGTTGCTCGTAGGCCCCGCTGGCGACTATCACGCTCCTGGCCCGCATCTTGGTCATCACATCGGCATTGACCAATGGAATCCAGTGATCCGTGTAATAGCCAGCCGCACAGGTGGACGTCATGATCCGGACGCGGGGGTGGGACTCGGCGCGCGTCAACTGATCGTTATGGATAGCGCTGCGGGCTTCGTCGGCACCACGCGCGTAGCCGCCACTGCCGCCAGCGCGGGCGTTTTCGTCGACCACCACCACATCGGCGCCCTGGTCGGCCGCAGCAAGGGCGGCAGCCAGACCGGATGGTCCACCACCAATCACCAACACATCACAAAAGCCGTAGCACTTGGCTGTGCGCAGATGGGGCGCAGTGAAATCCACTTTCCCGAGACCGGTGAGCCTGCGAAACATGCGCTCCCACAGCGGGAACAGCTTCTTGCTGTAAAAGGATTTGTAATAGAAGCCAACCGGCAGGAACCGGGAAAACGCGCCGAGGATGCTCGCCATGTCGGCACGGAGTCCGCCGAAGGTGTTGACCACAGTGAGCGCCATACCGTCCGTCAGAGGTGTCACGTCAGCACGCACGTTCGGCCGCCCCGCCCACTGAACCACGGCGTTGACGTCGTGATTGGCCATCGACAGCACCCCGCGCGGCCGGTGATACTTGAAGCTGCGTCCAAGCATGGTGACGCCCGACGCCAACAGGGCACTGCTGATGCTGTCACCGGGATGTCCGCGATAAGTCTTGCCCTCGAAAATGAAGGCCATCTCCCGGGTGCGGTCAATCCACTCGCCGGCAACGGGCGGCAGGCGTTTCATGCGGCTTCTCCGTATAGATAGGTGCGCAGCACCATGTCTTTCTCCGTATCGCGTTCGACGATGAACCAGGTGTTGCTGGTGCTGTGGCACCACCACTCTTTCTTCACGCCGGGGGCACCGTTGCGGTTGAACACGTAATCGGCCCATTCGTCATCGCTGCAAGTATCGGGATCGGGCATCGGCCGAATCTCGCCCCAATAGAAAAACTCCGATACCGGGCGTGGGCCATTGACGGGGCAGGTCATGATTTTCATGGCATGTCTCCTAGTGGCCCACCGATGCCGCGCCCTTCTCGCCGGTAAGCGAGAAATTGCGGAAGCGGTCGAGAGAAAAGCCGGTGATCAGGGAATGCGGGGTATCAGTCGCCACCGTGTGGGCCATGGTCTTGCCGCACACCGGCGTGGCCTTGAAACCCCAGGTGCCCCAACCGCCATCGAGATAAAACCCTTCCACCGGCGTCTTGCCCATGATGGGCGCGAAGTCCGGTGTCATGTCGGCCATGCCGGCCCACTGGCGCATGACTTTCACATTCGACAGGAATGGAAACATGTCCAGCAAATGGCTCGACAGCCCTTCCACGAAATCCAGCGTGGAGCGGGTCGACTGCACTTCGTAGGGGTCCAGCGAAGCGCCCATGACCAGTTCGCCGCGGGCCGACTGACTGATATAAACATGCAAACTGCCGGACACCAGAATGGGATCGAGCCAGGGCTTGAGCGGCTCGCTGACCATCGCCTGCAGCGGGTGAATATAGATGGGAGACGGGATGCCGACCATCTTGAGGATGCGCGGGGTGAAGCCGGCCACCGCGCACAGCACCTTGTTGGTGGCGATATAACCACGCGAGGTCTGGACGCCGCGCACCTTGCCGCCCTGCACGTCGATCCCCAGCACTTCGGTTTGCTGGTGGATCTCGGCGCCGCGCATGTCGGCACCGCGCCCATACCCCCAAGCGACGGCATCGTGGCGGGCGACCGAACCGGGCGCGTGAAAGAGCGCGCCCAGAATCGGCGCGTGACCGCCGCAAGACAGGTCGATCATGGGCGCCGCACGCTTGACGAAGTCCGGCCCCACCACCTCGGAATCGATGCCGTAATGCTTGTTGACTTCGGCCCGCCAGCGCATGGTGCGCATCGCGGAATCGGTGTGCGCAAGCGTGAAATGCCCGCGGTTGGCGTAGAACAGATTGAGGTCGAATTCCTCGGACAGGTCCTGCCACAGATGCACCGATTCGTCGTAGAACTTGACGCCCTCGGGGGTCAGATAGTTGGAGCGAATAATGGAGGTGTTGCGGCCGGTATTGCCGCCGCCGATATAGCCCTTTTCCAGCACGGCCACATTGGTGATGCCGTGATCGCGCGCCAGGTAGTAGGCTGCGGCGAGGCCGTGGCCGCCACCGCCGATGATCACGACGTCGTAGCTTGATTTGAGTTGTGGGTGATCGCTGAACATCCGGGGTTCGGGATGTTTCTTGGAAAGACCAAATCGCAGCAGTCGCCAGGGCATGTTGGGCTCCTTAACGGAAAACGACGGTCTTGTTGCCGTGCGTAATCACCCGGTCTTCGAGGTGATAGCGCAAGCCGCGGGCAAGCACAGCCTTCTCGATATCCTTGCCGTAGCGAACCAGATCCTCCGGTTCATCCGAGTGGTCGACCCGGATGACATCCTGCTCGATGATCGGCCCCTGATCAAGATCGGACGTGACGTAGTGGCATGTCGCACCGATCAACTTTACCCCCCGGGTGAAAGCCTGGTGGTAAGGCTTGGCGCCGACGAAGCTGGGCAGAAAGCTGTGATGTATGTTGACAATCTGACCCGGATAGCGATCACACAACTCGGGCGACAGAATCTGCATGTAGCGGGCGAGCACCATGACATCGCCCTCCGCGGCCTCAAACAATTCCACCACCTTGCGGTAGGCATCGGCCTTGTTCTCGGACGTCACCGGAACGTGGTGGAAGGGAATCCCGTGCCATTCCACTAACCCCCTGAAAGTCTCGTGATTGGAGATGACGCAGGGAATATCAATATTCAGCTCCTGGGCGTGCCAGCGTGCCAGCAGGTCATACAGGCAATGCTCCTGCTTCGATACCAGAATGACCACCCGCTTTTTTCGTGCGCTGTCCGAAATGTGCCAGTCCATGCCGAATTCCTCGGCAATGGGCGCAAAGCGCTCGACCAGTTCGTCGAAATCGAACGCCAGCGAATCGGCGAGGATTTCCTGGCGCATGAAAAATCGCTTGGTCGCGGCATCAGCATGATGATTGGCTTCGGTGATCCAGCCGTTGTGCTGGGCGATAAAGGTGCTCACCCTGGCAACGACGCCTACCCGGTCCGGGCAGGAAAGCTTCAGCGTAAAGCGACGAGCGGAGGGCATAAGGACACGCTTGAATGATTCACTGTGGTAAACAATTATTCACAGTGTGCGCTCCGCTTAATGGCAAGTCAACTTTTTTTCACCACAAGAAACACGCTAATGCGACAATCACGGAACTGATTGTTAACAAAGGAGTTCCACTTGGCTGAACACAGCGACGAAGGCGGCCTGGCGCGTTATCTGGGCAACACCATCCGGGAAATTCGTCTCAAACACGGGCTGACCATTGCTGACGTGGCCAAGCTCGCCAGTATCAGTCGCGGCATGCTGTCGAAGATCGAGAACGCCCAGACCGCAACCAGTCTAGAAGTGCTCTCCCGACTGGCCCAGGCACTGGGGGTATCGCTGGCCACGCTATTCAGGAGTTACGACGTTCCTGCCGGTAGTGCCAAACTGGTCAAGGATGGCGAGGGCATGGAGGTGGTGCGGCGCGGCACCAAGCGCGGACACACCTATCACCTGCTGGCCTACGACCAGGGGCCGAAAAAAACCTTTGAGCCCTTCCTGATCACCATCGATCACGCGTCCGAAACCTTCCCAATATTCGAACACCCGGGCACCGAGTTCATCTACATGCTGGAGGGCTGCATCGAATACCGGCACGGCCAGAACACCTATTTACTCAATCCGGGGGACGCGCTGACATTCGAGGGAAACATCCCGCATGGTCCCGAAAAACTGATCAAGTGCCCGATCCGCTTCCTGAGTGTCCTGATGTATCCGGGTTCCCCCGAAGCTTGATGAGACTGCCATGCCGATAACGACCGACTATGCCCAAAGCAGCGATATCAATGCACTGGTGGGGCTGCTCAATGCTCTTTTTTCGATCGAACAGGATTTCACCCCAAACGAGGCCGCGCAACGACGGGGCCTCGAACTGCTACTCGCAAGCCCGGATCGGGGGCAGATCTTTGTTGCCCGTCACCCGGCCGAAGGGGTGGTCGGCATGGTCAGTGCGCAACTGGTGATATCCACGGCCATCGGGGCGCCGTCAGCATGGATTGAAGACATGGTCGTACGCGAGCCGTTTCGCGGTCAGGGCGTAGGCAAGTTGTTGCTTGAACATGCGCATTCCTGGGCTTTTTCAAAGGGAGCAGGTCGAATTCAACTACTCGCTGATGCCGATAACGCACCCGCTCTCGCGTTTTATCGACACCAAGACTGGCAGCCAACCCGGCTTTTTGCCTGGAAAAAAGGCCTCCTCTAGCGGTAGTGTTAAGTCCTGGTAACCCGCAGCCATTCATCCTCGTGCATTCAGTCGTCCATCCACGACATCGCCGGGATCTTCGGCATGCAACGTATCGAGTGACCACCGAGCCGACAACGTAAGACAACTCGGCAGAGACAGGCCAATTGAGGGGGCGCAATAGAAAAGGGGCGCCCTGCAGGGCGCCCCAATTTCCTTCGGAGAAATGTTACGGCTTAGGGGTTATAAGCCCGTTCGCCGTGGCTGGCAGTGTCCAGACCTTCGCGTTCCTGTTCTTCGGAGACGCGCAGACCCATGGTCATGTCAACCAGCTTGAACGCCACCAGGCTGACCACGCCCGACCAGACGAGCGTGACGAGCACCCCGGTAGCCTGCGTCAACACCTGGCCGCCCATCGTGTAGCCATCCACACCCACGCCGCCCAGAGCCGTCGAGACGAAAACGCCGGTGCCGATAGCGCCGACAATGCCGCCGACACAGTGGATGCCGAACACGTCCAGACTGTCGTCGAAGCCGTGCAGCTTCTTCAGACCGGTCACACCCCACAGGCAGACCACGCCGCCAATCAGGCCGAGAATGATCGCACCCATCGGTCCGACCAGACCCGCAGCCGGCGTGACTACGACCAGGCCCGCCACCACACCGGATGCCAGACCCAGCATGGAAGGTTTACCACGCAGCATCCACTCGGCCAGCATCCAGGACATGCCAGCCGCAGCAGGTGCCAGGATGGTATTGATGAAGGCGAGCGTGGTACCGCCGTTGGCCTCTAGATTGGAGCCGGCATTAAAGCCGAACCAGCCCACCCACAGCAGCGAGGCGCCGATCATGGTCATCGCCAGGTTATGCGGCGGCATGGCATCGCGGCCAAAACCGACGCGTTTGCCCAAGACGATGGCACCCACCAGCGCGGCAATACCGGAGTTGATGTGCACCACGGTGCCACCAGCGAAGTCCAGCGCACCCTTCTCAAACAAATAACCACCGGTTGCCCACACCATGTGCGTGATCGGCAGGTAAGAGAAGGTGAACCACAGCACACCAAACACCATCAGGGCGGAGAACTTCACCCGCTCGGCCAGGCCACCGAAGATCAGCGCCACGGTAATGGCGGCAAAAGTCAACTGGAAGGCAACAAAGACGAACTCGGGAATCACCACGCCATCGGTAAAGGTCGCCGCAGTACTATCGGGCGTAATGCCCGCCAGAAACAGCTTGGACAAGTCGCCAATCGCCCAGTTGAGGCCACCGCCATCACCAAACGCCAGCGAGTAGCCATACACCGCCCACAGGATCGAGATCAGACAGAAAGTAGCCAGGACCTGAGTCAGTATCGACAACATGTTCTTGGTGCGCGCTAGGCCACCATAGAACAGCGCCAGACCGGGAATGGTCATCATGATCACGATCAGGGTGGAGACCATCATCCAGGTGGTATCACCTTTGTCCGGCACCGGTGCAGCGGCTTCCGGTGCAGCTTCGGCCGGAGCAGCTTCAGCCATTGGAGCAGCCGCTTCCACCGCAGTGGTCTCGGCCATA
Organism: Gammaproteobacteria bacterium; assembly: GCA_018820745.1. GTDB lineage: Bacteria > Pseudomonadota > Gammaproteobacteria > Burkholderiales > Thiobacillaceae > Thiobacillus. Next base: position 2,089 of record JAHJNP010000229.1, on the reverse strand, counting down.
ACGGCTTCTTCCACCGGGGCAGCAGCGTCCTGCGCCAGCGTCAAGCCGGGAGACAACAGGGCAAACATCAGGCCCAACGAAGCAAATAGCTTTTTCATGTTCATGCTCCTTAGAGGGCGTCGGGGCCGGATTCGCCCGTGCGGATGCGCACGACCTGCTCCAGGCTGCTGACAAAAATCTTGCCGTCGCCGATCTTGCCGGTGTTGGCCGCTTTCTCGATCGCCTCGATCACGCGCTCCAGCAGCTCGGCCTTGATGGCCACTTCAATCTTCACTTTGGGCAGAAAGTCGACCACGTATTCCGCGCCGCGATACAGCTCGGTGTGGCCTTTTTGCCGCCCAAATCCCTTCACTTCCGTAACCGTCAAGCCGGTGACGCCGATGGCGGATAACGCCTCGCGCACTTCGTCCAGCTTGAACGGCTTGATGATTGCCGTTACGAATTTCATGTCGTCTCCCAAAATATTAACAAGGGGAAAATGGAGCGGGCATTCGCGCCGCTCCGGTGAGCCAAGCGATTAAAAAGCCTTGGAAATCCACACGGTCGTCGTGCCCTCACCCAGGAATTGGGGATCAGCAGTGATTGTTTCAGTCCAAGCAGTCTTGTCGGCATCGGTGTCGGTGTATTTCAAGCCGACAGTCACGCCATCTGCAACTTTGCTCAGCTTGCCCATGTCATAGGTGGCGCTGACACCCCAGTCATCGTAGTCCTGGCCGCTGTTGTTCTCGAAGCTGAACGTGCCCCAGTTGGCGCCGAGGGTCAGACCGGTCTCGCCGACAGGCACGCTCGCGGAAATGCCGAGATAGTCCGAGCCATCGGCATCGGCGAAGCCAAAAACCTCATCGCTGACGTAGTAGGAGTATTTGGCAGTGAACCACTTCCAGCCCAAAGCGCCGTAAATCTCAGTGGTATCGGCGTCGGTGGCACCATTACGGTCGCCCGGATACAAGTACTGAATCGCGCCCACATCAAAACTGAAATCGGTCTTGCCGATACCGCCACGGAAGCCGCCGTACAGGTCGATCTCCATGTTGCCTCTGTCGTATCCTTGGAAGTCTTCAATCCAGCCGACGTTGGAACCCCAAGTGCCGAGGTAGAAGCCGCTGCTGTGCGAGTAGTCCAAGCCACCCTGTATGGCGGGGTCGCCGCCGGTTTGGGAGATGCCGCGGAAAATGTAGTCGCTGTATAACCCAACGTTGGCGCTCAAACTGTGCGGCGATTCTTCAGCTGCCATTGCAAAAGTGGACGTGCCCACCAGACCGGTCAGAACCAAAGCGTGTACAAGTTTTTTCATGAGTTTCTCCGAAATGAAGTCGCGCAAAATCGCACTACTCGCTCAGCACAAGGCGTGCCAGATAATTTTTCATTTAAAAACATAAGGTTGAAATTACCAACCCACCCACACAAGCATAGGCCGCACTTTCATGGTGCGCCACCAAAACGCCATGCACCCTCTTTGTGCCATGCGGCGCAGCATGGTGCCCGCGCTACGCCATCCGGCGCGGTGCTTGCTACACTCTGCCCATTACTGGAGGCCGCCATGAACCCGAATCCGAAATTCCCCAACCCCGCTTTCCTCAACGATCTGGTCGGCAAGCTGGGCGAGGCGTTAAAGCAGTCGCCCGCCAAGGACATCGAACAGAATCTCAAGGCCGGCGTGACGTCGATGCTGGGCAAGCTGGATATGGTGAGCCGCGAGGAATTCGACGTGCAGACCGAAGTGCTGGTGCGCACGCGCGAAAAGCTTGCGCAGCTGGAAGCGCGCCTGCTTCAACTGGAAAAATCGGGCCAGACCGGGCCGGAAAAGCAGCAGCCCGAAGCCTGATCCGATGGCCGTCGCCGTCGTCAAAAGCCGGGCCTTGAACGGCATGGACGCGCCCGAGGTGGTGGTCGAGGCGCACCTGGCCAACGGGCTGCCGGCGTTCACCCTGGTGGGGCTGCCCGAAACCGAGGTGAAGGAAGCGCGCGACCGCGTGCGCGCGGCGATCCAGAACGCGCGCTTCGAATTCCCGGCGCGGCGCATCACGGTCAACCTCGCGCCGGCCGACCTGCCCAAGGAATCCGGGCGCTTCGACCTGCCGATCGCGCT
>JAHJNP010000228.1 GCA_018820745.1 Gammaproteobacteria bacterium | reverse complement strand
GGCCGTGGTATTCGGCATAGCGGCGCGGCATGTGCTCCAGCCAGAAATGGTTGTCGAAATAGAGGTCGAGCAGGGTGCCGTCCATGTCGAGCAAGACGGTGTCGACTCGCGACCAGTCGATCATTGCAGCCACCGCAGGCATCACGTCAGAACAGTTCGTCTTTGGAGATGCCGCGCCGCCGCAGCGTCTGCCGCAGCACGCGCAGAGATTCCATCTGGATCTGCCGTACGCGTTCGCGGGTGACCTGCAGCTCCTGCGCCAGGTCTTCCAGGGTGCAGGCCGCGCAGCCATTCAGTCCGAACCGCCGCTCGATCACCCAGCGCTGCTTGTCGTTCAGTTGCACCAGCCATTCATGGACGTGATGCTCGATTTCCTCGAGCTGCAGCATTTCGTCCGGCAGGTGGGCGTTGTCGTCGGCGATCGCCTCGCCCAGCGACAACGTGGGATCGACGTCGAGCGGCGCATCAAGCGAGGCCACCCGTTCGTTCAGCTGCATGATGCGGCGCACGTCCTCGACCGTATGCCCGGTCAGCGCGGCGATGTCGTCCGACGTGGCGTCGGCAACGCCGTGCGTTTCCAGATGGCGCCTGGCACGCAGGTAGATGTTGAGTTCCTTGATGATGTGTACCGGCAGGCGGATGGTGCGCGACTGGTTCATGATCGCGCGCTCGATGTTCTGGCGGATCCACCAGGTGGCGTAGGTGGAAAAGCGGAAGCCGCGCTCGGGGTCGAATTTTTCCAGCGCGTGGATGAGGCCGAGGTTGCCCTCCTCCACCAGGTCGAGCAGGGTCAGCCCGCGATTGGCGTAATGCTTGGCGATGTTGACCACCAGCCGCAGGTTGCGCTCGATCATGGTCTGGCGCGCTTCGAAGTCGCCCTCGACCACGCGCCGCGCCAGCGCGACTTCCTCCGCCGCGGTCAGCAGCGGTGCCTGGCCGATTTCGTTGAGATACAGCTGGGTGACATCGACCTGCGACTCGCCGAGGATGGCCGCAGCCAACTCATCGCCGCTGTCGGCGCCCGCCCGCCGCGCTGCCTCGGCTTCAGCCTCGTCCGGCGTCAGGTCATCCGATTCATCGCGGGGATCGGTGCTCATGAACGCTCCGGCAGATAGATCAGGGGATCGAGCGGTTTGCCATAACGGCGTATCTCGAAATGCAGCTTCACCCGGTCGGCGCCGCTGTCGCCCATCCGGGCAATCTTCTGCCCGGCGCTCACCGTGTCGCCTTCCTTCACCAGGATGGCCTCGTTGTGCGCGTAGGCTGAAAGGAATTCGCCCGCATGCTTGACGATCAGTAGCTGTCCGTAGCCGCGCAGGCCGCTGCCGCTGTACACCACCTTGCCGGGCGCCACCGCGACCACGGGCGCATTGCGCTGCCCGACGATGTCGATGCCCTTGCCGCCCGCCGCGCCAAAATGGCCGGCCAGCGTGCCTTCGGCCGGCCACAGCCAGTTCTCGACCAGCCCGCTTGCGGCCGGTGCAGACGCCGGCGCCGGCGGCATCGCTGCGACAGGTGCCGGCCTGACCACAGCGGGGGCGACCACCGCCACCGGTGTGCCCGACACCTGTGCCCAGTCGGCATCGGAATACGGCAGCAGCACCGCTTGCGGTTCGCGCAGCACCGGCGGCCCCGCCGGCGCATCCAGCGGGCGCGCAGTGGGTGCGGGCTCGTCGTCGAGCGGCTTGATTTCGACCGCACCCGGCGGCGGCGTCAGCCGCAGCACCTGGCCGACCAGAATGCGGTCGGGCGACTCGAGCCGGTTCCAGAGGGCGATCTCGCGGTAATCGAGGCCGTTGGCAAAGGCGATGGCATACAGCGTATTGCCGCGCTGCACGGTATGCAGGCCATTGGTGGACGGTGCAATCTGTGGCGTGACGGGCTTGACCGCCGTGCGCGCCGGCCCCCGGTCGCTCACCGGCGCAGGCCCGGGCGAGGTGCAGGCGGCAAGACCCAGCACCAATACGCCCAGCCAGGCAACGCGTGCGCGCGTGCCGGCTGCCATCCCGATCACGCGAGCCCGGGCAGCCGTCTTCATTACGCCACCCCGGGCAGCAGGGGAACGAACTTCACCCCTTCGAGCAGCCGTTCGGTGTAGGCGTCGCCCTGGCGTTCCATCACGCACAGCGTCTGCGTGGCATGGCCGAGCGGCATCACCAGGCGCCCGCCGTCGGCCAGTTGCGCCAGCAGGGCCTGCGGCACCTCGGCAAACGCAGCCGCTATCACGATGGCGTCGAACGGCGCGAAGTCCTTCGCCCCATGCATGCCGTCGCCGTGCTTGGGCTTGACGTTGTTGACCCGGAGTTCGCGCAGCCGCACGCGCGTCCTGCCGACCAGCGCGGCGATGCG
>JAHJNP010000227.1 GCA_018820745.1 Gammaproteobacteria bacterium | reverse complement strand
TGCGCGGCGGCGCATCCGCTTCCAGGATGGCCGCGTGGTGGAAGACGTGGCCATCGAGGCGGCCGCGGCATGATCATCGCCAGCCTGTTCGAGACCGCGTGGCACGCGCTCACCACCCACCGCATGCGCAGCTTTCTCACCATGCTCGGCATGATGATCGGGGTGGCGGCAGTGATCCTCATGCTGGCGATCGGCCAGGGCGCGCAGGCCATGGTGCGCGGCGCGATCGAGTCGATGGGCAGCAATCTCTTCATCGTCATGTCGGGCGCCACCACGAGCGGCGGCGCCCGGGTGGCGATGGGCAGCGCGCCCACGCTCACCTTCGCCGACGCCGATGCCATCCGCGATCTGCCGGATATCGTGGCGGCGGCGCCGATGTTGCCCGGCAGCGCCCAGCTGATCTACGCCGGCCTCAACTGGAGCACCTCGGTTTTCGGCAGCACGCCGGACTACGCCATCGTGCGCAACTGGCCGATGGCGTCGGGCGGCTTCTTCAGCGAGGCCGACGTACGCAGCGGCGCGCGGGTCGCGGTGATCGGCCAGGTGGTGGCGCGCGAGCTGTTCGGCGACGAGGATCCCATCGGCAAGATCATCCGCATCCGCCAGGCGCCGTTCGAGGTGATCGGCGTGCTGGCGGCCAAGGGCCAGAGCCTGGACGGGCGCGATCAGGACGACCTGGTGGTGGTGCCGATTTCCAGCGCGCAGCAGAAGATTTTCAGCAGCAGCCTGCGCAACCGCGCCCGCTTCATCATGGCGCAGGCGACTTCGGAAAAAACCATGGACGCGGCCGAGTCCGCCATCAACGAGGTGCTGCGCAACCGCCATCGCATCGGCGTCGGGCAGGACGACGACTTCACCGTGCGCAACCTGACCGCGATCGCCGAAACCGCGGCGTCGACCACCCGCGTCATGAGCCTGCTGCTCGGGGCCATTGCCGCCATCTCGCTGGTGGTCGGCGGCATCGGCATCATGAACATCATGCTGGTGTCGGTGACCGAGCGCACCCGCGAAATCGGCATCCGCATGGCGATCGGCGCCCGCCGCCGCGACGTGCTGTGGCAGTTCCTGATCGAGGCGCTGACGCTGTCGCTGATCGGCTGCGCCATCGGTCTTGCGCTCGGCATCGGCGGCGCCTGGCTGGTCGAACGGTTGGCCGGCCTGCCGGTCGCGGTGACGCCGGCCTCGGTGCTGATGGCGGTCGGCGTGTCCTTTCTCATTGGCGTGTTTTTCGGTTTTTATCCGGCGCGCCGCGCCGCCGGGCTCGATCCCATCGAGGCGCTGCGCTCGCAATAAGCGGCGCGCGTCTGAACCTAACTTGCAGGCAGGCCTCGAACGCTTAGAATCGTGACAGGCAACTCCACCGACAAGGCACAACATGGCACACCTCAAACCCCTTCCCCTCTACGCAGCGCTGCTGTTCGCGGCGGCGTGCAGCCAGCCCGGCGTCAAGGCGTCGCAGCCTGTGGTGGTGGAAACGCAAGCGCAGCACCCTGTCGAAGCGGCTGCCGACCTTGAGGCCGAGGCCGAAGCCGAAGCCCTGGCGCTGGCCCAAGCCCAGGCCGCCCTGCCTAAACAGCCGCTCACCCCCGACATCCTGTTCAAGTTCCTGGTGGCCGAGGTGGCCGGCCAGCGCGGCGAGATGGGCGTGGCCCAATCGGCCTATCTCGACCTGGCGCGGCAGACGCAGGATCCGCGCATTGCCCGTCGTGCCGTCGAGGTTTCGATGTTTGCACGCGATCAGGCCGGGGCACTCGAAGCCGCCCGCCTGTGGGCGGCGGCCGAGCCGGGTTCGGCGCGGGCGCAGCAGACGCTGGCGGCGTTGTTGCTGAACGAGGGCAGGCTCGATGAGGCCGAGCCGATTCTGCGCACCCTGCTGAAAGCGGACAGTGCCAACGGCTTTCTGCATCTGTCGGCGCTGATGGGCAAGCTGCGCGACACCCGGGCCGCGTTGGAACTGGTCGAGCGCCTGGCCGTTGACCATCCCGCCTTGCCGGAAGCGCGCTTTGCAATCGCCCGGGCCGCGGCCAGTGCCGGGCGTGTCGAGGCGGCGCTGGCCGCCTTGCAGCAGGCTGATGAGCTGCGTCCCGGCTGGGAGCCGGGCGCACTGCTGCACGCGGAGATCCTGGCGAAAACGTCCCGTCCCGATGCGCTGGCCTTCATGCGCGATTTTCTGGCACGCCACCCCGGCGCGCGCGAAGTGCGGCTGGCCTATGCGCGCACCCTGGTCAATGCCAACCAGTTCACCGAGGCGCGCGCCGAATTCACCCGCCTGACGGGTGATTTTCCGCGCAATGCAGAAGTCAGCTTTGCCGCCGGGCTGCTGTCGCTGCAGATGGGCGATGTCGACGTGGCGCGCGATTTGCTGACCCAGACGCTGGAATACAGCCCGCGCGACCCCGACATGGTGCATTACTACCTGGGCCAGGTGGCCGAGCAAATGAAGCAGCCCGAGGTGGCGGCGACCCATTATGTTGAGGTCAAGACCGGCAATTACCTGGTGCCGGCCCGTGCGCGTCAGGCGGCGCTGCTGGCGCGCGCGGGCAGGCTGGACGAGGCGCGCGCGCTGCTGGCGTTCACGCAAGGCGAAAACGACGCGCAAAACGTGCGGCTGATCCAGGCGCAGGCCGAACTGCTGCGCGACAGCAAGGAACACGCGGCGGCTTTCGAAGTGCTGTCGGAAGGGCTCAAGCGCTTTCCCGATTCGGCGGATTTGCTGTACGACCGTGCCATGGTGGCGGAAAAGCTCGGCAAGCTCGATGCGCTGGAAGCCGACCTGCGCCGCGTGATCGTGCTGCGTCCCGACGATGCCCAAGCCTACAACGCGCTGGGCTACACGCTGGCCGATCGCACCGACCGTCTGGCCGAAGCGATTACCCTGCTCGACAAGGCGCTGGCACTGGCGCCGGAAGACCCCTTTATCCTCGATAGCGTGGGCTGGGCGCAATACCGGGCGGGCAACCTGGCGCGCGCGCAGGAATATCTGGAGCGTGCCTACAAGGTGCGTCCCGACCCCGAAATCGCAGCGCATCTGGGCGAGGTGCTGTGGACGCGCGGGCTGCGCGAGGAGGCAGGCAAGCTGTGGCAGACCAGCCTGCAAGCCCACCCGCAGAACGAATTGCTGCTGGAAACGCTGCGCCGGCTGAAACCCTGATGGTGCGCCTGACTGCCGTGTTGCTGCTGGCGTTGACGGCCGGTTGCGCGTCGATGCCGCCCCCCCTTTCTCCCGATGCCGTCCCGCCGCTGTCCGTCAACTGGACGCTGCAGGGACGCATTGGCGTCCAGGCGGGCGAACAGAGCCTGTCGGGCCAAATCCACTGGCAGCACGGCGCGGAAACGGACGAGGTGTTGCTGACATCGCCGCTGGGGCAGGGGGTGGCGCGTATTGTGCGCGATGCCGATGGCGTCGCGCTCGAGGTGCCGAACCAGCCCACGCGCCGTGCGCCCGATGCCGAATCCCTGACGCGCGAGGCGCTCGGCTATACGCTGCCGGTGGCGGGCCTGGCGTGGTGGATGCAGGCGCGCCCCGACCCGGACAGTCCTTTTGAGGCGACGCGTAATGCCGCCGGCCGCCTCGCCCAGCTCAAGCAGAACGGCTGGGTGATCGATTACCTGCAATACGCCGCCGATGGGCGTCCGCGCAAGCTGGCGGTGGCGCGTGAGGGGCTGCAAATCCGCCTGGTGGCGGACAGCTGGCAGGCCGAATGAGCCACGTCTACCCCGCCCCCGCCAAGCTCAACCTGTTCCTGCACGTCGTCGGCCGGCGCGCCGACGGCTATCACCTGCTGCAGAGCGTGTTCCGCCTGATCGACCGCGCCGACACTGTGCATCTTGACCTGCGCGACGACGGCCGGGTGGTACGCGAAGGCGACCTGCCGGGGGTGGCGGAAGACCACGACCTGACCGTGCGCGCCGCGCGCCTGTTGCAGGCGCATGCGCCAGCCGGGTCTGGGGTGAGCATCCGGCTCGACAAGGTATTGCCGATGGGCGGCGGACTCGGTGGCGGCAGCTCGGATGCGGCCACCGTCCTGCTGGCGCTGAACCGCCTGTGGCAGGTCAACCTGCCGCGCGCCGCCCTGCAGAAACTGGCCCTGCAGTTGGGGGCCGACGTGCCGGTCTTCGTGTTCGGCCAGACCGCATTTGCCGAAGGGGTGGGCGAAATCCTGTGCCCGGCGAGCGCGCCGCCAGCCTGGTATGTGGTGCTGACGCCGCCGGTTCAGGTGCCGACTGCTGCAATTTTTGCTGCGCCGGAATTGACACGCAACTCGCCACCCCTCAAAATAGCGCGCTTTTCCGCAGGCATGGGTTGTAATGACCTGCAGCCCGTGGTCGTCAGTCGCTATCCTGAAGTCGCCCGTCATCTCGAATGGCTGGCGCAATTCGGCGAGGCGCGGATGACCGGTTCGGGCGCCTGCGTGTTTGCATCGTTTGCAACGGAAAACGCGGCGCACGAGGTGTTGCGCCGGCTGCCCGAAACGATGCAGGGTTTTGTGGCGCAGGGTCTCGACAGGCATCCTTTGTACGACTACTGCGCCGAGTAGTACCTATTGGGGAGTCGCCAAGTGGTAAGGCATCGGATT
>JAHJNP010000226.1 GCA_018820745.1 Gammaproteobacteria bacterium | reverse complement strand
TATCCGGCGGGTGTTGCCCTTGACCCGCCAGGTGCTGGCCGAGAGCGGCCGTACCCTTGCCGATCTCGATGGCATTGCCTACACGCAGGGGCCCGGGCTCGCCGGCGCCCTGCTGGTGGGCGCAGGGATGGCGCGCGCGCTGGCGTTTGCGCTGGATATCCCCGCGGTCGGGGTGCATCACCTGGAAGGCCACATGCTGTCGCCGCTGATTTCCGACACGCCGCCGGAATTCCCGTTCGTCGCCCTGCTGGTGTCGGGCGGGCACACCCAGCTGATGCTGGTGTCCGGCGTCGGTCGCTACACCTTGCTGGGCGAGACGCTCGACGATGCGGCGGGCGAGGCCTTCGACAAGACCGCCCAGCTGCTGGGGCTGGGCTATCCGGGCGGCCCCGCGCTGTCGGCGCTGGCGGCCACCGGCGACGCCGGCCGCTTCAGCCTGCCGCGGCCGATGCTGAATTCGGGCGACTTCGATTTCAGCTTTTCCGGGCTCAAGACCGCGGTGCTGACGCTGGTGCGCAAGGTCGGACTGGGTGAGGCGGCGGACATCGCGGCGGCGTTCCAGCGCGCAGCAGTGGAGGTGCTGGTGAAAAAAAGCCTGGCGGCCTGTGCGCACAGCGGTGCGACGCGGCTGGTGGTGGCGGGCGGCGTCGGCGCCAACACGCATTTGCGCGAGCGGCTCACGCGCGAGGCGGCGGCGCGCGACATCAGCGTGTTCTATCCGCGGCTGGAATTCTGCACCGACAACGGCGCGATGATCGCCTACGCCGGCGCGCAGCGGCTGGTGGCGCAGTCGGGTCCGGTTCAGGATCTGACGTTTGCGGTCAAGCCGCGCTGGGAACTGGCGACGCTCGAGGCCGTGTGACGGGTCGCCGGGTCACGGCGATTCAAGGCTGAAAGATCGGGTAGGCCTCGCGCAAGGTTTTGAGCCATTTTTCGCTGCCGGTGAGTTGCGCGATCTGTTCCGGAAACAGTAAAAATCCGATCAGCACCGCCATCAGGCAGACCAGAACAACCGTGCCAAAAATGCTTTCCGGCCGCAGCACGCCCCAGTAGCGGCTGGCCAGGAACAGCGCGTCCTTCTTGTGTTCCGACATCAACAGCCAGCGGCGCAGCAGTTTGACCGCGAGGTAGGCCGCATAGCCCCCCATCAGCGAGGCGAACACGATGCGGAAGAGGGCGAACACGTCGATCCCGCCGCCCAGATACTGGTGGTACAGCCAGGACACGAAGCCGAGCGACAGCGACGCCAGGATGGCGATGGCGACGTTGATGAACAGCCGCCGCCGCTCGCGCGCGAGGTCGCGCTGCCGCTCGATGAAGAAGCTGTCGATCTCGCGCTTGAAGTATTCGACCTTTTCCTGCACCAGCAAGGAAATTTCCGATTTGGCGTGGACGATGCGCGCGTCCATCACGGTGCTGAGCCTTTCTCCCGCGTAATCGACCATTTCGCGCACATCGTCCTTGGTGAACTGGCGCTGCGCGTGCAGTTCCTCGGAAATCTTGTCGAGCTTGGTGTCGATTTCCTGGCTGGCGCGCCAGATGACATCCTTCAGCTCGGTGCCGGCCTGCAGGACACCGTCCTTCACCACCTCCGACAGCCGCTCGCTCGCGCGGTCGATCGCCTCGCGCGACACCTCGGCGAGGCTGTCCTTCGCGTGCTCGATGGTTTTGTCGAACAGGGCCATATTTCCTTGGGCCGGGTCAGGAGCGGACGCCGATGCGTCCTTCCTCGCCGTTGACCAGTTTGATGAGGTTGCGCTTATGACGATAGACCAGCAGCAGCGCGATCACCAGCACGGCAATCGCGGCGCGACCCCAGCCCATCAGGAGCCCGGCGTAGACCGGCGCGAGCACCGCGGTGGTCACGGCGGCGAGCGAGGAAATGCGGAACACCCCGGCCATCAATAGCCAGGTCAGCAAACACGCCAGCCCGAGCCAGGGATTGAGACCGACCAGCACGCCGAGCGCGGTGGCGACGCCCTTGCCGCCCTTGAAGCCGAAAAACACCGGGTACAGGTGGCCGATAAACACGGCCAGCGCGCACAGCAGCACGATGCCGTCGTCGAGACCGAACTGCGGCGCCAGCGCACGCGCCAGCACCACCGCCACCCAGCCTTTCAATGCGTCGCCGAGCAGCGTCAGCACGGCAGCCGTCTTGCGCCCGGTACGCAGCATGTTGGTCGCGCCGGGATTCCCCGATCCGTATTCACGTGGGTCGGGCAGGTGCATGGCGCGGCTGACGATGACGGCAAACGAAAGCGAGCCCAGTAGATAGGCGGCGGCAATAAACAACAGCGAGGTCATAAGGGTTCGTTAATGGATAAATTGGGCAAACGCTGAGGGTAATTTGGGTGCAGGCCAAGGCGCAAGCCGCACGGTTGTGTCATTCACAACAAGCGGTTTGCAACGCCGGGATGCGCCCAAAGTGCCCCCAGCCCGTAGGGTTGTAGCGCATTCGGGCGTCTGCAGCGTTGCAAAGCTTGCGAATGGAATAAGCATTCGCTGCGCCTCGCGCCTTGCATCCATCCCGAATGCGCTGCAACGTTTGCCCAATTTATCCATTAACGAGCCCTGAGTCAGTAAAATGGCGGGTTTTAGGTGGCCCATAGGGGTCGCGCCGTGGGATAAATAATGGATACTCTATTTTTGCGGGACTTTCGTCTCGAACTGATTATCGGCATATACGAGTGGGAACGCAAAGTGCCGCAGCCGGTGCGGCTCGATCTGGAGATCGGGCTGCCTGACAGCAAGGCCGGCGGCACCGACAACGTCGCCGACACCATCGACTATGGCGCGGTGGCCACGCGGGTAAAGGACTATCTGCACCATGCGCCGCAGCCGATCACGCTGGTCGAATCGGTTGCCGAGCACGTGGCCGCGATCGTGCGCGATGAATTCGGCGCGCCGTGGGTGAAGGTGTCGGTCACCAAGTTCGCCATCGTGCCCGGCATTAAGGAATTGGGGATCACCATCGAGCGCGGCGCGCGCCTGTGAGCCTTGAGCAGATCGCCGCGACTGCGGCCATCCTGCTGGCAGCATATTTCATCCGCGGCATCACGGGCTTCGGCTCGGGGCTGATTTCGGTGCCCCTGCTGGCCTTGTTCCTGCCGCTGCAATTCGTCGTGCCCTTGATCCTGCTGCTGGATTTCACCGCGTCGATCGTGATTGGCGGCTTCAATTTCAAGCGCGTGAAGTGGGACGAAGTCGGTGTGCTGATTCCGTTCGGCATGGTGGGCGTGATCCTGGGCACCAGCCTGCTGGT
>JAHJNP010000426.1 GCA_018820745.1 Gammaproteobacteria bacterium | reverse complement strand
GCCGACCAGCGCCTCCGCCTCCCGCATCACCTCGCCGATCGGGCGGCTCACCAGATCGCCGCGCATCGACGGAATGATGCAGAACGTGCAGCGGTGATTGCAGCCCTCGGAAATCTTCAGGTAGGCGTAATGACGCGGGGTGAGCTTGACGCCGCCCGGCGGAATCAGGTCTTCGAATGGATCATGCGGCTTGGGCAGCGCCGTGTGCACCGCCAGCATCACCTCATCCAGCGCGTGCGGCCCGGAAACCGCCAGCACCTTGGGATGCGCCTCGCGGATCACATCGGCCTTGGCGCCGAGACATCCGGTCACGATCACCTTGCCGTTTTCCGCCAGCGCCTCGCCGATCGCTTCGAGTGATTCCTGCACCGCCGCATCGATAAAGCCGCAGGTGTTGACCACCACCACATCGGCATTGTCATAGCTGCCGACGATGCCGTAGCCTTCGGCCCGCAGCTGGGTCAGGATGCGCTCGGAATCAACCGTCGCCTTCGGACACCCGAGGGAGACGAATCCGACGGTCGGGGTGCGGGCGGGCTTTGCTTTGGTTACCATGACGTTCAATCCTGATGGAGCTTGAGATGTATATCGTAGCGATCGGCTGGGCCTACGTGATTCTGATGATGGCGGTCACCGCCAGCAGCATCGGCAAGGCGCTGGCCATCCTGATTTTGCTTGGTGTGCTGCCGCTGGCGCTGTTTGTCTATGTGGCCGATGGTCCGCGGCGGCGGCGGCGCTCAATGGCCGTGCCCAATGAGGTAACCGGCCAGCGCGACGCTGCCGATCCCAAGTCCGATCAGCACTAGCTGCTGCAGTGTTGACGCAATTTCCGCGCGTTTGTGCAGTCCGGGGATCAGGTCCGACAAGGCGACATACAACATGCTCGCCGCCGCCAGTCCAAGCAGCGCCGGGGTCCAGCCCTCCAGCATCGACAGTGCGTAATACCCCAGCAGCGCCCCCACCATCGTCGCCACCCCGGTCAGCAAGTTGAGCAGCAAGGCCTGGGTGCGGGTATAGCCCGAGTGCAGCAGAATCAGGAAATCGCCGATTTCCTGCGGGATTTCGTGCGCGATGATCGCCAGCGCGGTCACCACCCCCAGGCGGAAATCAACCAGAAAGGCACCCGCGATGATGATGCCGTCGACAAAATTATGGAAGGTGTCGCCCACCGTGATCATCAGACCAGAGCGGCCGTGATCATAGCCGTGGTCATGACTGCTGTGGGCCTCGCAAATTTCGTCGTGGCAGTGCCGCCACAACACCAGCTTTTCCAGCAGGAAAAATAGCAAAATCCCGCCCAGCAAGGCCTTGGCGACCGTATCGATATCGCCGTCCATTTTGACCGCTTCCGGCAGCACTTCCAGCAGCGATGCGCCAAGCAGCGCGCCAATGGCGTAACTCACCAGAACAGGCACCCAGCTGGGACGTGCAGACAAGGCCACGACCGCGGCCAGCAACAAGCTCAGCAAACTGCCCGCGGCAGTTGCGATCAAAATGATGGCAAGGGTAGACATGGGAAATCAGAGACAGCCAAGAAAGGGGGGGATTATACCGGGGGGCAGGGCATCTAGTCCGATGCCAGCGATTTCCCTGACTGAATGGCTGCGGTCAAACTTGGGGAAGCGGCAAGACTAGCTGATCGAGTTGACGTGTGGAACCAACATACCTTGACTTCGTATCCCGCAGCTGTTGTTGCCGCGGGATACGGCTGAAGTCAGCTTCTATCAGGACAGCCTGATATTATTTCTTGGCCGTCTCCGGGACAACCGACAATTCCTCTTTCAGTTTCTCGACGCTGGCCTTGCCAAAGCCCTTCACATTATCCAATTCATCCACGTGCTTGAAATTGCCATTGGTTTCCCGATACGTGATGATTGCCTTGGCCTTTGCTGGCCCCAGCCCCTTGACCACCTCAAGCTCAGACTGCGTGGCCGTATTGATATTGATTGCCGCAAAAGCCGGAAACGCCACCAGCCCTGCCAACACCAGCAAACTCTTGTACAGATTATTCATATTGCCTCCTTATGAAGATCATTGTTGTGGGCAAATGCCCACGCAGAAACTTACCTCTAGCCGCATAAACGATCCATACAACTAAAGTTGTAGAAGCAAACAAGATCCTTGTTTTAATTGAATAAATAATTTCAAAATTTAGCTTGTCGGCTATTCGAAGAGAGGTGGATGGCGTGGTGATACAAGGACCGTCTGACACCAGACCCCATTTATAAAGATTGTGGCCATAAAAAAACCCCCTCTTTTTGGGAGGGGGTTTTTAAGTGCCCATTGGGCACAAATAAGGAGTCTGACGATGACCTACTTTCACAGGCGCAGTGCCTACTATCATTGGCGCGGGAGCGTTTCACCGTCCTGTTCGGGAT
>JAHJNP010000225.1 GCA_018820745.1 Gammaproteobacteria bacterium | reverse complement strand
GGGCGTGAGCGCGGCATCGTAGTAACCGCCCGCCCAGGGCTCGATGCAGGCATCGAGGTAGCACACGCCGTAGCGCTGGCACCAGGCGACGAGGTCGACGCTGCCGACATTGATGGACAGGTTGAGCAGGAAATCGCCGGGGCCCAGTTCCTCGGCGAGGACGCTTCGATAGTTCTCGCGCGTCAGGGCCTGCACGCGCAGGGCGACGCCATGCCGGTCGGCGACATCGCGGTGGGTGTCGCGGTCGGTGACGATGCGGATCTGCCCGGGCTGGATCGCGATGTGGCGCAGCAACAGCGGCAGCACGCCGCGTCCGATGCAGCCGAAGCCGAGGATGACGAGGCGCGCACCGAATCCGGCACAGATGCTGTGTTGGTTCATTCCGCGGGTGCGTTTCCAGAAAAGGGTGCTGCCATTCTAACGGGACGGGGATTCAGCGCCGGGCGGATCACGGCTGCGAGATCAGCACCCTGTCCGTTCCCTCATCCCTGCCAACACCTGCCTGCCCAGCAATTCACAGTGCATCCCCTACCTCGATTTCGCGATAACGTACCGTGCTTTGCAGCACTGTTTGCAAAAAAAAACGGAACACGAACCGTGCCCCGCTTGAATGGCTCCCGCCTTTTTTCAGAATGCGTAGCTCCGTGACTTGAAACTTACCGTTGATTTGTAGTCGCCACGCGTTGCCTTTCTGAGGTTGGCCCAGGTGCCCTTGTAGTAGGGCACGACATTGCGGTCGACCGCCTCGGTCGTGACGTCGCCCTGGATGCCGTTGTAGTGCCCGAAGTTCATGAACACGTGATTAGGTTTGGCATCCTCGGTGATATAGGCCATGGCATAGGTCGAACCGTAGTCGTTATACAACTCGACGATGTCGCCACTGGAAATCCCCAGTTCGGTCGCATCGGCCGGGCTGATTTCCACCGGTGCCATCGGCCAGCGCTCCTTCATCGCCGGATTGAACTGGTCGTGGTAGTGGCTCTGCCAGGCTTCGTTGATACGGCCGCTGTTGACCCAGAAGCGGTACTTGTCCTTCTGTTTCTGTACGGGTGCAAGCAAGCCGTTCCAGGGCGAGGGCTTGAAGTGCGCCAGCCCGTCGTCGGTGCCGAACTTGTCGATGTAGAGCATCTCGGTGCCGACGAACTTGTCGCCCTTGACCTCCTTGATCGGCAACTGCACGCCGTTGTTGCCCGCCTTGGCGAGCAGCGCGTAGGTCGCCAGCTTGCCGGTGTCGCCGCCCTGGCTGTGGATCACGCCGCCCACGTCCTTGGCGCCCATCATCCGGAAGCCGTCGTTGAAGGCGTCCTCCTCGGTTTTCCAGTTGAAGCCCTTGAAGCGATCGGCCATCTTGGCATTGCCTTCTTTCTCGTACATCGCCTTCAGGGTATTGGCGATGTCCGCCGCGATCAGGCAGTCGGGCTTGGCGCTGCCGGGGCCGTCCATGAATTTCTGCGACAGGCGCATACGGCGCTCGCCGTTCATGGAAGTCAGGTTCATCTCGCCCGGGTGCACGGCAGGCAGCAGCAAGTGTGCGGCCTCGGCGAGCATGGTCGGGTAGATGTTGATCGCGGTGATGAACAGGCCCCCCTTGTTGGCGACGGCGTCGTAGATCGCATCCACCATTTCCTGCGTGCTGGCGCCGCGTGCGCGGCGCATGGCGTCCTTGACGATTTCCGAGCGGCGCGTCACGGCATTGCGGAAATTCTCGGCATTGTTGGTGCACTGGAAGGGATTGGCACCCCAAGCGGTGTACATCATGGCTTTTCCGGCAATGATTTCCTGGTCGTTGTAGAGCTTTTCGCCGGTGGGGTGCGGCGGCCGGGTGTAGCCTTCCTGATGGCCTCCCATGCGTACGCAGCCGGTGCCGCGACGGCCGCCGACGTTGTGGGTTGCAATGACGAGATCAAGCAGCGAAGACTGGATGGCGTAGTTGTCGTTACCCCAGATGATGCCTTTCTCGTAGGCATGCATGGTGCGCTTCATCTTGCCGTCGGCCTTGGGTTTGTAGGCCCAATCGGCTGCCTGCTTGAGCTTGGCGACCGATACGCCGGTGATTCTGGAACACTCCTCCAGGGTCATCTTGTTGGCCTTGGCGGCTTCGTCGAAGCCCTTGGTGCGCTTGGCGATGAACGCCTTGTCGATCCAGCCCTGTTCGATGACATGGGTGAACAGGCCGTTGAACAAGGCCACGTCGGTACCCGGCTGAATGTCCAGATGCAGCACGTTGTCCTTGGCCACGGCCTCGCAAATGGAAATGGTGGGCGTCCTGCGCGGGTCGACAAAAATGAAACGGGCCGCGCCGGCTTCCTCGCCCTTGAACCACTGCTTCTTCTTGTCCACGGTCGAGCCCTGCAGGTTGGGCAGCCAGTGGTAGAGGAAGTAGTTGGTCTGGGTTTCGTAGGGGTTGTTGCCGATGCTGATGATGCAGTCGGCGACTTCGGCATCCTCGTAGCTGTTGTTCAGCTCCATGATGCCCATCTCGCGGGTGGCATGGCACTCGGAGTTGTACGACGGCCGGTTGTGGATGCGCACCAGCGGGGTCTGCAGCGCGGTGAACATCAGCTTGCCGGTGCCCCAGGTATTCTCGAACCCGCCGCCGGCGCCGCCGTGGTCGAAGGTGTCGAAGGCCAGTTCGCGCGGGCCCTTGTTGTCGAGAATCTTCTTGGTCACCCCGACGTATATGGCCAGCGCCTGATCCCAGTCGGTTTCCAGCCACTGGTCGCCGGTGTGCATGCGCGGATGCGCCAGGCGCTCGCCGGTGGGGGTGCCTGCGGCGTACATGTAGCTCGCCATGCGCAGGCCGCGAATCGAGCCGCCGCCCTCGTTCACCACACATTCCTTGTCGGGCACGATGAGAATGTTGTGACGCCTGCCGTCCTTGCCGGTGACCACGTTCTGCTGGGTGGGCGAAACGATGGTGGCGAACGGCGGCAATTGCCGGCGGAAATCCAGACCCAGCGCATTCTGGTTCGGGGCTTTGCCGCCTTCCTGGTTTTCCGGCCATTTGTACACGTGATAGCCGCAGCCGACGATGCAGAAGTGACAGGTCATGATGGTCTTCTGCGCGTTGACCGGCGGCAGCGCGATACGATCTTTTGCTTTAGCCATGATTCATCTTCTCCTTACAGCACGTTGGCCTGGCGGCCATAAATCAGGCCATCCACGGCGACGGCGGTGACGGTGTCATTCTTCGCGTTGTACTCCAGAACGATGCGCGGCAGCTCGGTCGGCGCCTGACCACAGACCGTCTGGCCGCGCTTCTCGGCATCGAAAATGCTGAAGTGGCAGGGGCACTTGAAGCAGCGGTCCTTGCTGTCGTAGGACGTCGGGCAGCCCTGATGGGTGCAGAGAACGCTGTAGGCGACGATGTCCTGGTTCGGTCCCACCCCGCCCGGTACCGCTTCGCCCATCCTGATCGCCTGGCAGGGGCTGGCCTCATCCGGGTAAGTGAACGTCACGGGCTCGTTGACCTTCATCCCGCCAAGCTTGCCAATCGCTTTGGCCGGATAAGGCAGGTTTGTGCCGGTATTGACGGGCGCGGCTTGCGCGGTGGCGGGCACCAGGCCGGTCGCCGCCACGCCAGCGCCGGCGGCCAGGCTGCCGCTCATCTTGAAGAAATCCCGGCGGGATACGTGTTGGATCATGTCTTCCTCCTGATTGTTGGGCAAGCGAGCCGTCGCATCCGTTATGTTTAGTACACGGGTAACTGTATGTCCCTTGAAAAACACGCAAATATTCCACCCCGCCGCTGTCATGTATGCTCAAGCCATGAATCAAAAAGTCATGCAACTCACCGTGATCGGTACAGGCGAATCCTTGCTGCGCATACAAAAGCGGCTGAGCTGTGCCGCGGCCGAACTGGGGATTACGTTGCAAGTCGGCATCGATAAAAGCCCGGAGGCTTGGGGATTGACCTATGTGCAGACGTCTGCAGTCATGGCCCAAGGGAAATGCCTGTTGACCGGATTGAAGCGCACCGAGGATATCGTCACGATCCTTCGCACGTGGCTTGCCAAAAACACGTCTGGCTGCGCTGGTAACGCGAAATGAATTGCCTCTTGAGCGCATGGGACAGCCACGAAAGCGAGTTGCGGGCTTGGCTACGTGGGAGGCTGGGCAATCCTCACGACGCCGAGGATATGCTGCAGGACCTGTTTCTCAAGTCGATGCGCCAAGACAAACAGTTCTGCGAGATCGCCAACGCCCGCGCCTGGCTGTTCGAGGTGGCGCGAAACGCGCTGGCCGACCGCCTGCGTCTGAAGAAGGATCAGGTGGAACTGCCGGACGATCTGGCCGCCGAGCATGAGGAAACGCCCGCTGTGGAGTCGCTGGCTGCCTGTCTCCCGCGCGCGCTTTCAGAACTGTCGGAAGAGGACCGTGACGCCATTACCCGCTGCGACCTCGAGGGTATGAGCCAGGAAGACTACGCGCGCCTGAAAGGGATCACCCTACCCGGAGCCAAATCGCGCGTTCAGCGCGCACGCAAGCGTCTGCGCGAACATCTCAACGACGCCTGCCAGGTCAAACTCAACGCAGCGGGTAAGGTCTGCTGCTTCGTACCGCGCGGCGGCCAATCCTGAGTTGTGAATTTTTTCGGCGACCCTGCATCCTTTTACGAGGTCGTTCGTCTTCTTTAGTAAGACCAATACGAAATCTGACCGCCATGCAAGCGCTTGTCCTTCAACTCAGACGCTGGCCCAGCCAACAGCCTATCCTGTTCCTGGTTGTCGCCGCCGCGATCTGGTTCGCCCTATATCAGTCGTTGATCCCAGCCTCCGAGGCAATGGTCGCCGTGCTGCCGGTGGCACGCGACAGCCACCTGGGCGGCGCGTTGCAATTCTTTGTCTACGACACCCCCAAGGTGCTGCTGCTCTTGACCGGCATCGTGTTCGTCATGGGCATCGTGCATACCTTCGTTTCGCCCGAGCGCACCCGTGCACTGTTGTCCGGCCGCCGGCTCGGTTCAGGCAACGCGATGGCGGCCAGCCTGGGCATCGTGACGCCATTCTGTTCCTGTTCGGCGGTGCCGCTGTTCATCGGCTTCCTGCAGGCCGGCGTGCCGCTGGGGGTAACGTTCTCCTTCCTGATCGCCGCACCGATGGTGAACGAGATCGCGCTGGCCATGCTGTTCGGCCTGTTCGGCTGGAAGATCGCTGCGCTGTACCTGGTGATGGGGCTCGCCGTCGCCATCGTCGCCGGCATCGTCATCGGCAAGCTGGGCATGGAGCACCACCTCGAGGACTGGGTGCGCGCCATGCAGAACAGCCAGGCGCCGACTGGTGTTGAAGCGTCTCGCATGACGTGGGGCGAGCGCATCGAAAACGGTTTTCACCATGTGCGCGAAATCGTCGCCAGGGTGTGGATCTACATCGTGCTGGGCGTGGCGCTGGGCGCCGGCATCCACGGCTACGTGCCGGAGGATTTCATGGCCTCCATCATGGGCAAGGACGCGCCGTGGTGGGCGTTGCCCGCGGCAGTCCTCATCGGCGTGCCGATGTACACCAACGCGGCAGGCGTTATCCCCATCGTCCAGGCGTTGTTGGCCAAGGGCGCGGCATTGGGAACCGTGCTGGCGTTCATGATGAGCGTGATCGCGTTGTCGGCGCCGGAAATGATCATTCTGCGCAAGGTGCTGAAGCCCCGGCTGATCGCCACCTTCGCGGGTGTCGTCGCCGCCGGCATCCTGCTGGTGGGCTATGTGTTCAACGTTCTACTTTGATTTTTCTCACGAGGAGTTGCTGCAATGAAAGGTAATAAAGCCGTCCGCATGATGTCCGCCATGGTTCTGATCGCCCTGGTGCTCACCCACTTCAGCGGGCAGATGAATCTGCTCGCCCCGACCTGGCTGTGGCTGGCGGCCTTCGTCGGCTTCATGGCCTTCCAGGCGACCTTCACCGGCTTCTGCCCGGCCAGCAAGATGCTGGGCGAAGGCAAGAAATCCGGCGCCTGCTGCGGCAGCTAAGATAAGGAACGCCTCATGAGCAAATCATCCTGCATCCATCCAACGTCGCCCTATTTCTGGAGCATGACATGACGACCCACATCAAAGTTCTCGGCACCGGCTGTGCCAACTGCAAAATTACAATGAAGCTGATCGAGGAGGTCGCCGCCCAAAAAGGCGCCTCCGTGCAGCTCGAAAAGATCGAAGACATCCAGGCCATCATGGGCTACGGCGTCATGTCCACCCCGGGTGTGGTGATCGACGGCAAAGTGGTCCACGCAGGCGGTGTGCCCAGCCGCGACAAGATCGCCGAGTGGCTGGCCGGGTCGCTCGGCGCGCCGCAAGCCACGCCCGCGAGCGGCGGTTGCTGTAGCGGCGGCAACTGCGGTTGAGTCTTGTTGCACGCCCTGCCATGAGCGATCCAAAAATGACTTTCCATGTTGAAACCGTGCGTCTCGGCTCGCAGGGAAGCCTGTCGCGCTGCAAACTGGCAGAAATCCCCCTGGATACCGACCTGGCGGGCAATCCCAAAGCCTTCAATCCGGCCGAATTGCTGCTCGCTGCCCTGTCCGCCTGCATCGTCAAGGGTATCGAGCGGCTTATTCCCATTCTCCAGTTCGACCTGCGCGGTGTGACAGTACGGGTGGATGGCGTGCGCCAGGACGCGCCACCGAAGATGGAATCCATCATCTACGAAATCATCGTGGATACCGACGAACCGGACCGGCGCCTGGAACTGCTGCACGACAACGTGAAGAAATTCGGTACCGTATTCAACACCGTGGCGCCGGGCACACAGCTTTCCGGTGTGTTGAGGCGCAAATAGAGCGACAGGGGGAATCAGGAACATGGCCGAATTCCGGCTCGACTGTCGGGATTCGGCCGAGTGCGTTACGGACATCGTTCCCGGAACAAACATGAAACTTGTTGAAGTCTTGGGATTTGACTGCCCCACCTGCCGCAAGACCTACCGCCCCATCGACAATACGTCACGGGAACCGGGGGATTGAAATCAGCCAGAAAAACATCACCGGACCCGCCCGCTTCATTGGTTGTCAGGCGCTTTCCGCACCCGGCGTGGTAGTGGATGGCAGGTTGCTGCATCAGGGGAGCGCATCTGGATGAAAAAGATCGAGTCAGGCCAGGTCGACCCCGCCGGCATCGACCTGTTTCCCGAACAGCCGGCGCGGCACCCACCACAGATAGAACACCATGCCGAACAACTCCACCAGCGACTGCACCACGATCACCACGGCGGCGACTTCCCAGCCGGCGGGCAGGGTCAGGGCGAAGGGCAGCACGACGAAGGAGTTGCGCGTGCCGAGGCTGAACGCGAGCGTGCGCCCCTGATCGACGGGCAGGCGCATCAGGCGGGCCAGCCCCTTGGCGATCAACGCTGCGAGCAGCAGGAAGGCGACGAACAGGGGCACGATGAGCGGCATCAGGCCCAGCGCGTTTCGCACCGTGCCGACCTGCGCGCCGGCGATCAGGAACACCACCAGCGCCAGCAGCGGTACCGGCCACCACGCCAGCCGCTCGCGCAGCACCGCGCGTTCTGCCTGCGCCTCGACCCAGCGTTCGGACACGGCGGCCAGGGCCAGCGGCAGCATCACGACCACGAGCGCGGGCCAGACCTCGGCGGGGGTCAGGGCAGCGGACAGTCCCGCTCCCGCCATCAGCCACAGGTAGGCCGGCAACAGCAGAAGCTGCAACAGCAGGTTGACCGGGGTCAGTGCAATGGCGCGCGGCACGTTGCCGCCGCCGAGCTGGCTGAAGGTGATGAACCAGTCGGTGCACGGCACCAGCAGCACCAGCAGCACGCCCAACCGCAATGCCGGGTCGGGCGGCAGCCATTGCACGAGTCCCCAGACCAGCGCCGGCAGCAGGATGAAATTGCCCACCAGAGCTGCCGTCACGAAGCGATGGTCACGGAACGCCTCGCGCAGATGCAGCAGGGGCACCTGCACGAAGGTCGCATACAGCAGCAGCATCAGGGTCGGCCACAGCATGCGCTCGAAGAATGGGCCGGTGCCGGGCCAGGCGCTGCCGGCGAGCAGGCCCGCGATGATGGCGGACAGGTAAGCCCAGACCTGGCGGCGTTCGAGCGTCAGGCGGTCCATGAGCAGGTGGTTGAGCGATTCATGATCGTGTGCGTGAGCGAAATTGAGCGCGGTCGCCGCCCGCAGAAAATGGGCAGGCCGTCCACGCGTTTGATGGCGAGGAATGTACCGCGTTTCAGGCCAGAAAACGGACCACAGGACCTATGATGAATGCAGACGCCAAAACAGGCATGCCCCGATGGAAGCATACGAGCGGAGAAAAAGGCTTGGCCATCCGCTGCAACGCCTGCGATCAGAGGACGCACAGGCCGTTTGCGTGGCAACGGAGTCCCGAATGAAACATGCGCTTCCTGACGCATCAGACCGCGGCATCAGCCGACGCGCCTTTCTCAAGTTCTGTGCCCTGACGGCCTCGCTGCTCGCCCTGCCGCCAGACGCGGCGATACGCCTGGCCAACTCGCTTTCCAGGGCACGACGCCTGCCGGTGGTGTGGCTGTCATTTCAGGAATGCACCGGCTGCACCGAATCGCTCACCCGTTCGGCCGCACCCGCCATCGAGCGCCTGCTGTTCGAGCTGATTTCGCTGGACTACCACCACACGCTGCAGGCCGCTGCCGGCGTGGCGGCGGAACAGGCGCGGGAGCGAAGCCTGGCCGAGAACCACGGCAAGCTGTTGCTGGTGGTCGATGGCTCAGTGCCCACCGCGCTCAATGGCGCCTGTTCCACCATCGCCGGCGAGGACAACCTGAGCCTGTTGAGGCGCTGTCTGGAATCCGCCGAGGCGGTGCTCGCCGTGGGCACCTGCGCGGCCTTCGGCGGGCTGCCCGCCGCCGCCCCTAATCCCACCGGGGCAATGGGTGTCGCCGAACTGATGGAACGTGGCCTGGCGCCGCGCCGGCCGCTGGTCAACCTGCCCGGCTGCCCGCCCATCCCCGAGGTGATGAGCGCGGTGCTGGCCCACCGCGTGGCCTTCGGCCGTTTTCCCGAACTGGACGCACAGGGCCGCCCGCTGGCCTTCTATGGCGAGACGGTGCATGACCGCTGTTCCCGGCGCGGCCACTACGACGCTGGGCGCTTCGCAAAAACTTTCGACGACGCCGGCGCGCGTGCCGGCTGGTGCCTGCTGGAACTGGGCTGCAAGGGGCCGACGACCCGCAACGCCTGCTCCACCGTGCGCTGGAACGGGGTGGGCAATCCCGTCGAATCCGGCCACCCCTGCCTCGGCTGCAGCGAACCGGACTTCTGGGACCGGGGGAGCTTCTATGCGCCGGCCGCGCTGCCGGCAGCAGCGTCAGCCGCAAGCGGAACGCCGGTCCAGCGTGGCGAAGCGGTATACGACCGCCATTGCGCCACGTGCCACACAAGTAGCCCGTCCAGCCTGAAAGCCCTGCCCGACGAGGTGCCGTCCCTGCTGCGCTCGGGCAAAGTGCGTGCCCACCGCTTCAGCCTGGAGGATGGCGACATGCAGGCCCTGTTGGAGTACCTGAAGGAATCCGGTCAATGAAGCACGCGCGCGACAGCGCGTGTGAACCCACCAACCATCAGCATGCGGTGTATGATCCGCCTGCTTTTTCGGACCCCGCATTGTCTGAATGGACTCACCCGTTTCGCGCATGGAAACACCGCTTGCCGAATGCCGCCGGGCATCGCCTGGGGTCGGCCCCACTGGTTGATAAACACCCACAGCCTGGTCCGAAAATACCCGGGCAGGCCATGAAACTATTGCATTCGTCCTTACCCTAACTTGCAGGACTGGCGTCATGCCGGTGATTCATCCTGAAAACCAATATTGAAGTATCTGAAGCCAAGGAGACATGCTCATGAATGCACTTCGTAGAAACGTACTGAAAGGCGCCGCAGGCGCAGGCGCCGTGGCCGTGGCCGTGGCCGCCGGCCTGCTGAAGCCCACCCAGGCGATGGCCGCCTGGAACAAGGCAGCCTTCGAGGCCAAAAACGTCGGTGACGCGATGAAGGGCATCGGCGCTGCCAGCCCGGCCGACAGCAAGGACATCACCATCAAGGCGCCGGACATCGCCGAAAACGGCGCCGTGGTGCCGGTGGAAGTGACCAGCGGCATCGCCGGCACGACCAGCATCTCGATCCTCGCCGAGAAGAACGCATCGCCGC